>CADBLW010000323.1 GCA_902795625.1 uncultured Lachnospiraceae bacterium
CTCGGAAGCGCGCTTTGCCACCAGCTGTCCGACACGTGTGATCTTGAATGCGGTCTTTTTGATGGTCTCACACAGGATCTCAAAGCTCTCGCCGCGAACCGATTCGAGTGCTTTTTTAACTACTCCGGGGCCGCTGACACCGACGTTGATCACGGCATCCGCCTCGGTGACACCGTGGAACGCGCCGGCCATGAACGGATTGTCGTCGGGCGCGTTGCAGAACACGACGAGCTTAGCGCAGCCGATGGAATCCGCATCCTTCGTATTTTCCGCAGTCTTGCGGATCACTTCGCCCATGATGCGTACCGCGTCCATATCGATACCTGTTCTCGTGGAACCGACATTCACGGAGCTGCATACGCGCTCGGTTTTCGCCAGTGCCTTCGGAATGGAACGCATCAACAGCTTGTCCGCTGTTGTCATTCCTTTGGCAACCACCGCGGAGTAACCGCCTAAGAAGTTTACGCCGACTTCCTTTGCCGTTCTGTCGAGCTCCTCGGCGATCACGACAAAGTCGTCTTCGATCTTGCAGGCGGCAGCGCCGACGATCGCGATCGGCGTTACGCTGATACGCTTGTTGACCACGGGAATCCCGTATTCTCTTCCGATCTCATCTCCGGTTGCCACAAGGCTGCCGGCGAGCTTAAAAATTTTTCTATGAATGTTCTCACAAAGCTTTCCGAGATCGGAATCGATGCAGTCCAACAGGCTGATGCCCATGGTGATCGTGCGGACATCCAGGTTTTCTTTTTCAATCATCTGGTTGGTTTCCAGAATTTCTTTTCTGCTGATCATATGTACTCCAATGCCCCTCAGAAACAGTCGTTTCATGATGGGGCGAAACGTTTATTTCCGCGCGAAAGGCCGCGCAAGCGTGCACGGCTCAGATCCGGTGCATCATGTCAAAGATATCCTCAAGCTGGATGCGGATCACACAGCCGATCGTTGTGCCGACTTCCGCAAGCTCCTCGGAGACCGTGTCAAAACTCTTGGCAGTATCTGCGACATCCACGACCATCATCATGTTGAAATATCCGCCGACGATCGTCTGGGAGATGTCCAAAATGTTGATGTTGCTGTCCGCAAGGTAGGTGCAGACCTTCGCGATAATGCCGACGCAGTCGCGTCCGACGACAGTGATGATTGCTTTTTTCATGGTATCATAACCTCCGGTGTGGTAGTTGTAAACTCACAATACAAGTATTTCGGATTTCGGTAACAATGTCAATTCCGGATAACAATCCGTAAGATCGTTCTGACAGCTGATCAGTGTTTGGTCGACTGTATCAGAACACGATCTCCTCCGTCGGAACGTCACGCAGAGCCACGGTGATCTTCGGGCCCGGCCCGGGATACTGCCAGTTTTTCTTCAAAACGGCCTGTGCGCTCGCCAACGCAAGCTCGGGATAATTGTTGTCCTTGCTCAGGTGCGCAAGGATGATATGCTGCAGCTTCCTGTGCATCACGGACACCATCAGACTGCCGCAGTCATCGTTTGAAAGATGTCCGTACGCTCCCATGATCCGCCGCTTCAGATGATACGGATACGGTCCGACGAGAAGCATGTCGCGGTCATAGTTTGACTCGATCAGCACGGCATCCGCTTCGGAAAGATGCTTCACGATCGTGTCGTCATAGCAGCCCAGGTCCGTCGCCATCGCAAAATACTGCCCGTTCGACCGGATCCCGTACGCAACGGGCTTTACCGCGTCATGTGAAATGAAGCAGGAAACGATCTCTGCATCCTTTACCGTGAGAATGACGCCGGGTGTGACGGAGCGAAACAATTCCGTCGGCAGAGGCTTCCCCCGGTTGGCTGTTATGATGGACTGCAGTGTCTCGTGCGTGCCGTACACGGTTGCGTGGTATTTGCGGATAAATACCGACAGTCCCGCGATATGATCGCTGTGTTCGTGTGTGATCAGGATCGCGTCGATATTGTCCGGATCGATGCCCGCACCGCACAGACCTTCCACGATCTTCTTGGCGGAGACTCCGGCGTCGATCAGTATTTTCGCTTCTTTCGTCACGACACAGGTACAATTTCCGCTGCTTCCGCTCGCAATGCTGATGACTCTCAATTACGTTGTCTCCTTTGCGCGCTGAAGTCTGCGCCGTATTTCGGTAAGATGGAAAATGAGCTGCTTCACGATGCCTGCCCGCGGCACTGAGCTTTCGTTGTCGATCACGCGCTCGCAGCAGTCAAACATCTCGCTCTGCTTCATCTGGGACGCGAACACTGAAGCGATCTTTTCGTCGGAATAACCTCTCGTGGTGTGCAGCCGTTCCGCTCGTGTTGCGTCGCTCGCGTACACAAGCCAAAGCTCATCGCAGAAGGATTTATATCCCGCTTCCGCGGCGAGGGCTGATTCAACGAACACGAACTCGGTGCCCTTCTTCCGGTATTCCTCGAGAAGCTGTCGGATCCTCGCGATCGTTGCGGGATGCGTGATCTCGTTCAGCTTTCGAAGCAAAGCCTCGTCGTTGAATACGATGGAAGCGAGATACGCCCGGTCAAGCGTTCCGTCAGCAGCAACACAGGAAGGACCGAACACGCGCACGATCTCGTCAAAGACAGGTTGCCCCGGCTCCTGCAGACACCGGCACTCGTAATCGGAATCAATCACGGGTATGCCGAGGGACTGCTGTGCGCACTGACACACAAAACTCTTTCCGCTTCCGGCGCAGCCGGTAAGTCCGATCACATACATGTCCGTTCCTCCTTTCACAGTTGTATGATTAAGACCGCTCCGCTACCGGTTATAAGGCAGGAAAGAGTCTCATTTTGCGTCAAGCCAGGTGCTTCCGCTGTGGACCTCAGCCTCCAGCGGAACTGACAGCTCAGCGACATGTTCAAACGCGTCCTTGAGCAACGCGCAAACCTTCTCCTCCTCGTCCTTAGGAACCTCAAGAAGAAGTTCGTCGTGCACCTGCAACAGAACTTTTGATCTCAGTTTCTCCTCACTCAGCCTGCGGTCAACGGCAAGCATCGCGAGTTTCATGATATCCGCAGCGGTTCCCTGGATCGGTGAGTTCATTGCGACACGCTCACCGAAGGCTCGCTTCTGGAATTCCGTTGAGGAAAGCTCGGGGATCGGCCGGATACGCCCGTACAGGGTGCGCACCATGCCGTTCTTCTTGGCTTCCTCCACCGTCTCGTCAAGATACTTCTTGACCTTCGGGAACCTGACAAAGTAGTTCTGTATATAATCCTCCGCCGTGGCTCTGGAGATACCCAGATCCTGTGCGAGGGAAAATGAACTGATGCCGTATAAAATGCCAAAATTCACTGCCTTGGCGGCGCCGCGCTGCTCCGGCGTTACATCCTCATACGGGATGCCGAACACTTCGCTCGCCGTCAGACGATGGATGTCCGCAGCCTTGTGGTAAGCTTCCTGCAAACTGGTGTCGCCGGAAAGGTGAGCCATCAGACGAAGTTCGATCTGTGAGTAGTCGGCGTCGACGAAGACGCAGCCGTCCGCAGGAATAAATGCCTTGCGGATATCCCGTCCGAGTTCTGTCCGTGCGGGAATATTCTGCAGGTTCGGATCGGTCGAACTGAGTCTTCCGGTGGCCGTTACGGTCTGCCGGAAGGTTGTATGTATTCTTCCGTCCTCCGCGATGTAGGAATCCAGTCCGTCCGCGTAGGTGGAATACAACTTCTGATACTGGCGGTAGCGAAGCACTTCCGCGACGATGGGATGCTCTCCCTCAAGCTTCTCGAGGATTTCCGCAGAAGTCGAGTATCCACTGCTCTTTGCCTTCTTGGGGTAAGGGATCTTCAGCTTATCGAACAGCACCTCGCCGAGCTGCTTCGGGGAATTGAGATTGAACTCCTCTCCCGCGATCGTATGCACGGCACATCTGGACTTTTCCATTTCCACGCTGAGCTTTGCCGCGAAGGAACGCAGCTGGCCGCGGTCCACAAGGATGCCGGCCTGTTCCATTTTCCGAAGAACCCACATCAAGGGCAGCTCCACCTCACGAAGAAGCTTGAGCATACCGGCTTCCGTGATCTTCTCCAGAAGAAGTTTTCCGGCCGTAAGGGCAAGGGAAGCGGTCTCCGAGCCGTCCTTCTCCGGGTTCTCACCGGGAAGCCACTCATGGCATATGTCCGCCTCGTCGTGGCGAACGGAAAGCGGTCTCATGAGATAGTCCATGACCGAGACATCGCAGAGACGACTGCCGGGTGCAAGAACGTCGCACCAGTCTTCCTTGCCGCGGAAACAGAATATGTCACGTGACTGCGCAATGCGGCCGAGTGCTTTGTAAAGCGTATCTTCGGTATCCTCGCGAAGCGGCAGCCGATAGATCGTGTCGTTCATTGCAACGGTGAGGTAACGGCTCTGCGACGTGAGACCGAAGGCCGCCATCCAGTCCTCCTCGGGGGCTTCCGCGACAATATGGATCCCGATCGGAAGGTCGGAATTTTCAATCAATTTTATTGTGCTGTCAAGGTCCGCATCGCTCACGGTGACAGTGGAAAAACGCATCTTCGGCGTGGAACATTCGGGAAGCGGTATGCTCTTGATCTCGAGCTCCTCAAGGATCTTCGCAAGCTCGGGATAGTCGATGCGCACACGGAGATCCGCCGCATTTTCCGCGATCGGAATGTCCCTCTTGATGGTCGCGAGATCACGGCTTAAGCGTGCTGCCTGCTCTCCGACAAGGGCATCGGGATCTTCTTTTGTAAGCGTCCCGATGGGGTTCTTGTGAATCCCCAGGCTCTCCTTGTAAAACGCCGCAAGGGTCTTCTCACCCTCGCTTCCCGCGGAATGGATCGCGTCATACAGCGCATCCACGGTCTTATAATGCACGATCAGCGAAAGAGCCGTCTTGGCACCGATGCCGGGGACACCCTTGATATTGTCAGAGGCATCACCCTGCAGCCCCTTCAACTCCGCAATGCCGGTCGGCGGAACGCCGAACTCGGAGCGAATGCGGTCCGGAGTCATCGGGAAAGATTTCTCGGGCACGCGGGATGCTTCCTTCTTGTTGCCGTATTTTGCGAAGAGCTCATCCGCCTTCTTCTGCGCCTGCTGCAGAAGCCAGATGGTTGTGCGGTCATCCGCCAGCTGCAGATAATCGTGATCCTTGGTCAGAATACACACGGGCATTGTGCTTTTGAACGTCTCGGCGAGGGAGCCGCTGAAATCATCGGCCTCGTATTCCTTTGACATGTACTGTTTTACACCGATGCGGCGCAGGATGTCCTGACAGAGCGCAAACTGCTCCCGCAAAGGCGCGATCGTCTCCGTCCGGTTCGCCTTGTACTCCGGGTACATGCGGCGGCGGAACGTCTCTCGTGTCAGGTCCCAGGTCACGGCAAGGCATGTAGGCTTGAGCTGTCTCAGGATCTTCAGAAGATACCGCAGAAAGCCGTACACACCGTTCGTATACACTCCGCCGGAGGTCTGCATGATCTTAGGAAAATTCTTCTCCTTCTCCTCCGGTGTCTTGGCCATCAGCACAGCAGGCGGCAGGTTGCCGTAAAACTGCGTCGACAGAAGGCTGGAACCGTCTATGATCAACAGATATTCATCGTCCAATTCAATATTCTCCTTCTCTGTTCTCTCTCAATGCTTCCCTCGCGACCGAAATCGCCGTTTCACTCCTTTTTGTTACGCTGTTAAACACTCAGTCACCGAGTTCCCGCAGTTTCGTGATCGCCTCTTCGTTATACTCCTGAATGCCCTTTCGGATCGGGTCAAGTGCCTCGGGAATGCCGTAGTAGCGGATCTTCAGCGACTCCTCGCTGCACTCCGGGTTGTGATACTTGGCCGTCGCAAAGGTGCTTGACAAGGAGAACGGCACCGCGAGGACCATCAGCATAAGTGCGATCGCGTGCTTATACCTGGCAATTCTCTTCTTACGCGCAAGATATTGGCGGGATTTTTCCAGCTTTTCATTCAGTTCTTTGGAGTAATCCGTGGAAAAATCCTCGTTGTGGTTCAGCTGATCGATCGCCTTTGTGATGGAGTAATCGGTCATCAGATTATCACGGCAGGAATCACACGAAGCAATATGCTCGAGATACTGCGCAAGCACGGTATCCGGCAAGCCTTCCGCGAGGTAGCGGTCGTTCAGTTTCAGAACTGTTCTGCAGTCCATGCCTGCGCCTCCTTTCGAAAAAATGGTATTGCAATTTACAAAGCGCCGTGGTAAAATCCACATTGTTCGCGGATGTGGCGGAATGGCAGACGCATCAGACTCAAAATCTGACGGGCTTACACTCGTGCGGGTTCAAGTCCCGCCATCCGCA
>CADBLW010000324.1 GCA_902795625.1 uncultured Lachnospiraceae bacterium
GATCTGGGGTTCCCTCTCCTCGCTGAAGAACTCGGAGAGATTGGTGCCGAGGCATTCGACGATGTCCTGAAGGGTGGACACGGAGGGCGCAGTCTGCCCGCGCTCCAGCTGGGAAATAAAGCCCTTGGTGAGCTCCGTCCTCGCTGCGAGTTCCTCCTGAGTCAGCCCGTTTTTGTTTCGAAGATCACGGATCTTCTTGCCGATTCTTTCCTCTATCATATAGGGACACCCCCTTCCACCCTCACCATTATATGTATACTAAACTAAAAGTCAAGTATTATTTTCATCGCGGAACAGCCCCGAATCGCTTTGCCGCGGGGGAGAACTATGGTATAATCGAAGGAACGGGAGCAGGGAACCCGTCCCCGAAAAATTTTTCAAAAAAGTTTTTTCCTGACATACCGAGTACACATCCCCATGGTATGGTAGCATCACAAGGAACGAACGAACCCGGAAAGGAGACGCCGATGTGTCGGATTTTACTGGCGGAGGACAATAATGGTTTGCGGGAGGTCATGACCGATTATCTCTCGGACAACGGATTCACGGTCGACGCGGTTGCGGACGGCATGAGCGCGTGGGATGCATTTTGCGAACACGACTACCGGCTGGTGCTGCTCGACGTGATGATGCCGAAGATGAACGGATTTGACGTGTGCCGGCGGATCCGTGCGAAGGAGGACGTCCCGATCCTGTTTCTGACGGCGCGGGTGCAGGAGGAGGATCAGCTCCTCGGCTACTCTCTGGGCGCGGACGAGTACATCGTGAAGCCGTTCTCGCTGCCGGTTCTGGTCGCCAAGTGCAAGGCCATCCTGGAGCGCGCGGCCGGCCGCACGATGACGGAAAATGTGTTCACGATGGAAGGGCTGAGCGTAAACTTCGTGACATGCAAAGCCACCGTTGACGGCAGGGACATCGACCTGCAGGCACTTGACTACCGGCTGCTGCGATATTTCATCGCAAACCGAGGGAGAGTGCTCACGAGGGAGCAGATCCTCGACCGCATCTGGGGCCTCGATTACGAGGGCAGCGACCGGGTGGTCGACACGCACATCAAGAAGCTTCGCAAGGCACTCGGCAGCTACGGAAGCCACATCGAGACGGTGATCAAGGAAGGGTATCGGTTCGTCTGACCGCGGGAGCGACAGTAAGACTCGCGGAGGAAGCAATAACGCAGCGGGCGTGGGGAAAGACAGAATACAGGGGGGACGGTTATGAAAAACAGGAAGATCGGAAAAACCATCCGGAAGTACGTGCTGATCGAAGTGTTTGCACTGGCTGTGGCAGCAGCGATACTGGCAATTATGCTTCGCATTACGAAGACGTCGATCCGGGCGGACATTGAGGAGCAGGTGAGCGTGCTCAGGTCTGCGGCGGCATCTACGGTCAGGACCAATTGGGATATCTGGGATATCTTCAGCAGCGAGCCTGCGTTTGCGGGTGATATTGACTGGGGAAAGAAGTTGTCGGGACTGTCGGGCTTTGAACAGTACTTATGGCATAATCTCTTCTACGAAGACGACCTTGAGCATCAGTACTACAAAGGATGCGTCAACGTAGCAACCTACACGGCGCTCTCCGACACGTATGATGCGGTCGGTGACACGGACCACAAGATGTTTTTCAATGACATCGTCGCAATGGTCGGTTATCAGTCGTCGGAGAAGGATGTTGTTGTGTGGGACCTGACGAAGTATTTTCCGAAAGAGCAGATCGAGCGCATCATGGATGATGTGGAGGCCTGGTGGGGAGATTACTATGTCGACGGCGGTTATCGATTGGAATCCCTGTATGTAAAAGAGACGGAAGCAGGACTCGTTCCGACGAGAGTAACGGTCGTGACGTCTCCCGGGATAGGGCATTGTGAACTGCAGTCCGCGGATTTCAGTGAGTCGGACACACGGATATGGCTCATGCCGGACGATTCGGAGTGGGCACCGAAAAATGACGTTCCGGAGGGAACGTTCCGTCCGTATGCGTCGATCTTTCTGTGCCGCCAGAATGAGAAACTGGCCGCTCTGATCAACGATAAGGACAAATGGGAGTCCCTGGACGAAGACAGCCGGTATTACAAGGCGGAACTGCTCTTCACGAAGGATTCTTTTACGGGGCATGATCAGCTCATGGACGGTATCCGGTACGCACGCACGACGAGCAACGGAAGGCTTGAGTACGATTATTATGATTCGGCACCCTCGACGGTAGCGTATCTTGTGGTGGTCGATGTCACCGGAGTCGCATGGAACAAGCTGAACAGGACGGTATGGTACACGCTGGCGCTGGCGCAGACGCTTGCGATCATTGCGATGATCCTGATGACGGTGACGTCCCGCCGCAGGGAAGAGGAGGAGACGCTCCGGAACACCTTTATCAATGCGATGGCGGTTGAACTGAAGGCTCCGGTGGCGGCGACCCGGGAGACGGCAGCCAGACTGGCGGAGTGTTCGGACCCGGAGGAGCGAAACCGAGCCCTTGCAGAACTGATGAGTGAGAGCGAGTCGGTGAACGATCAGCTGAACCGCATGCTCACGTACACGAGAGTGATGGACGGCAAAGTCACGCTCAGAGAGCAGGCGACAGACATCTACGAGCTGACGAAGACGGTTCTGTCCGAATATGACGGTCCGATCGCGGACAAGGGTATGAACGTGCATCTTGTGAAAACCGCGCCCCGGAAGCTGATGTGTGATCCGGATATGATGCGGCTCGTGATCGACAACTATATCTCCAACGCCGTGATCTACGGCAGGGAGGGCAGCACGATCAACATTGAGGTGAATCATGCGCGCCTGTCCGTCTGGAATGAGACGGAGAGTCTTACGAAGGAGGAACTGAAGGGCATCTGGACGCCGATGTACGAGAGGACGCGCGACGGCGAGACGTCGACGGGCGGGATCGGACTCGCAACGTCCGCGGGAATCCTGAGACTTCACGGCGCAGCCTACGGCGCGTACAACGACGGTGCCGGACTGACGGTGTACTTTGATTTTGCCGATTCGGGCAGGACGAAACTGTTCCGGAAATGCGCGTGGATCTGTCTGGCAGCCGCGTTCGCGTTGCTTGTATTGTCGTACCTGGACTTCCGCCGCGGCGGCAGCGGTGAGCGTGCATCGTTCTATGCATCGCGCACTTACTGGGCTCTCGGATGCGCAGCTCTTCTGGCTGTGCTTTACGCGAGAGGTGTCCTGCCTGCGCTCCTGCGGACGAAGGCAGACAAGGCGGAGCGTGCCGTGGATTACCCGGCCGGATCGTAATGTGTGGAATGAATGGGGGAATCGATGATGAAAGAACGGAAGAAAGAGAGGAGAGCGATCCTGCGGCTGTGTCTGATCACGGAAGTGACGGCGCTGGTCGTATTCCTGGCGATCGCGCTGGTGATCCAGGCATCGACGAAGAGCTCGGTGCAGAAGAAAGAGCAGGAGGAGATGAATCTGCTGACGGACCGGATCAGTGCCGCGAATTCAGCCTCGGCGATCTACTCTCCGGAGGAAGCGCTGATCGTATTGCGATCGACGATCGTTGAACTGGTTACGCACGATAAAGCGTTCCGCGACAATTTTGCGATCGCGATGTGTTATCAGGAACTCGGCGGGGAAGGCAGGATGTTTCAAACCGGCTCACTGGCCGTGCTGACCTTCATGAATAAGGAGGAGCTGCCGAAGACAACGGAGGAGGAGGCAACGGACCTGTCGGATCAGTACTATGAGACCGGGGACGGACAGTATTTTTCCGTGGTAAACCCGCTTGAGGGGTCCATCCGCCGGAGCTACTATACCTGGGACCTTTGGACAATGTTCCCGGAGGAAGACAATCAGAAGGTGATCCGGAGTATACTGGAGGATAGGGAGAAGAAACAGCAGTCGCCCGGGGTCAAAGAGATCCGAGGCAGAAAAAAGGATGACGGAATGCTTTACCCGACCCGTGTCACGATCCAGCAGGGGGGGTATGAGTATATCCTGCAGTCCGGAGAATTCCTTGAGACGGATGAGGTCCTCTGGGACATCGCTAAGTTGAGCAGTTATGATACCGATGAGATCACCACGAACTTACTGTGTGCGACGCAAAATGACGAGCTCTGCAACCTGCTGAAGGATCAATTCGGCGAGACCTGGTCTTCCGAAAACTACAGGAAATTCTACCGGGAGTCCGGGGAATCCGCGTTCGGGGAGCTGGAAAAAGCGGCTATCGTGAACGCATGCATGGAAGCGTATCACGGCATCACCTGTGACAGTCATACGTATTCGCCGGGTGTCGTTTACAGTTTGATCCGGATTCCGTCGGATGTCGTGGTCTTCGCGATCTTTGATGAGGACAACATCGTACGGACCGAAGTCCGGAAACCGCTGATCGTAGCCTTTGCGTTCGCTCAGACGGGAGCATTCCTTGTGATGATCCTGGCCGGCGCGGCCAGACGCAGGAAGAAAGAGAGAAAGCGTCTTCGCGACATGTTTGTCAACGCGATGGCGCATGAGCTGAAGACTCCGGTTTCCGTTGTGCGGAACACGGCGGAGTACCTGTCGACCGGCGCCAAGCCGGAGAAACAGGATCATTACCTCGGAGTTCTTGAGAGGGAGAGCGGTTCCATGGAGTCGCTTCTGAACCGCATGCTCACCTACACGCAGGTGATGGACGGCAGGATCGAGCTCAACAAAAAGGAGACCGACTGGAACGAACTGACGGACAGAGTGATCGATTCCTACTCCGATCTGATCGCGGAGAAGGGGATGAAGGTGGAGTTCACGCAGAGAACCACGGAGAAGACGGTCTGTGATCCGGATCTGATGGGCATGGTGATCGACAACCTGATCTCCAACGCCGTCCGGCACGGCGAACCCGGCAGCACGATCATCGTGCGCACGGAGGGGAAAGCATTTTCCGTATGGAACAAGGCGGAGGCGCTCACGGAGGCGGAGCTGGCATCCATCTGGACTCCGATGTATGCGACCAACCGGAGATCGAAGGATTCCGAGACCGGCGGCATGGGACTCGCCATCAGCGCGGGCGTGCTGGACCGCCACGGGGCGGCGTACGACGCACACAACGAGAACGACGGACTTCTCTTCGGATTCGATTTCTCAAAGGTCAATGAGGTCGAACGAGGCCGCAAATACGCCTGGATCAACCTGATCACGGTTACCCTGGACCTGCTTGCGGCAACGGCGTGGGGAATGATGTATATCACGCGGGAACAGAAGTCCTTCTTCTGGCTTATGCTGTGCTGGCTCGGGCTCAGCATCCTGCAGGCGTTCGTATACACCCGCAGTCTGAGGGGAACCCGCAGAAAGATGAGGAGGAC
>CADBLW010000325.1 GCA_902795625.1 uncultured Lachnospiraceae bacterium
CCCGAAGGTTTCTCACCGCCTCGTCATACACGGAAAGCGGGTAGCATCTGCGGATGTATTCGGCGGTGCGCTCATGGATCGTCTGCAGTCCGAGTTCCACCCACACAGGCTTGATGCGGTTCATCTCGCATAACAGGTCAAGAACGTCCTCCCCGAGGCAGTCCGGCCTCGTGGCGACGGAAAGGATCTCCACCTCCGGATTTTCGATTGCCTCCGTGTAGAGCCTGCGAAGCGTCTCCACGGGCGCGTACGTGTTCGTAAACGCCTGAAAATAAGCGATGAAGCCGTAGTTTTCCTCGGGCAGCTTCGAGAGGATCCGCTCCTTCCCCGCCGCGATCTGCTCAGTAACGGAAAGCGCAGGGCTCCCCGCGAAATCGCCCGAACCGCTCCCGGAGCAGAATATGCATCCTTTCTCCGAGAGCGTTCCGTCGCGATTCGGACAGGTAAGCCCTGCGTTTATTGCTATCTTATAGATTTTCTTTTTGTATCTGTCCTGCAGATACCGGTTAAGAGTCTTCTGTTTCACTGTATTTTCCGAAGGCTGTTACTGCCCTGTATAAAATGCTATGCGCAAAGGTTTCGAATTACTTCTCCTCCAGGCGCTCGCGCATCTTGACTTCCGTCATAACCTTCTGGTCGTAGCATGCGAACATCTCGTCCACAACCTTCGTGTCCTGCTTCGGCGTGATGAGGCTCACGATCGGAACAAGGATCAGACCGCCGACCATCGAGACAACGCCGGAGTTGATGGATGACTTGAAGATGTAACCGATCACGGTGTTCGGGTCAAACGAGAGCACCTTGAAGGATACGAGCAGCTGCATGACCGTCATCGCCGTAGCGAAGATGAAGCATACGCCCACCGATGCCTTGGAGATTTTCTTCGAGTACAGGCCGTACAGGAACGGTGCGAGGAATGCACCGGCCATGGCGCCCCACGAAACACCCATCATCTGCGCGATGAAGGTGATGTTCAGCGAGTCCTTCAGAACAGCCAGAACTGCCGAGATCGCTACGAAGAACAATATGAACAGTCTCATGATGCCGACCTTCTTGCGGTCGCTCATGTTCTTGCTGGCGGGAGCGATGACATCGAGGGTCAGCGTCGAGCTCGAGGTGAGCACGAGGGACGACAGCGTCGACATCGAAGCCGCAAGTACAAGCACGATCACGATGGCGATGATCACCTCGGGAAGCTCAGAGAGCATCGCGGGAACAATGCTGTCGAAGAACGGCTTGGTCTTGTCCGCATCCTGCCATTTGATGGCCGAGGAATCCGCGAAAAGGCGTCCGAAACCGCCGAGGAAGTAGCAGCCGCCGGCTACGACGATCGCGAAAAATGTCGAGATGATGGTACCCTTCTTGATGGAATCCTCGTTCTTGATCGAGTAGAATTTTCCGACCATCTGAGGAAGGCCCCAGGTACCGAGGGATGTGAGCAGTACGACGAACAACAAAGCTAACGGATCCGGTCCGAAGAAGCTTGCGAACGCGCCGTTCAGCGTCTCGCCGGAAGGCATTGTCGCGCTCTTCTCGGAGAGCTTGGCCACTGCCGTCTGCAGACCGCCGCGGCTTGCGATGGTCGCAAGGATCACTGCAACGATACCCACAAGCATGATGATACCCTGGATGAAGTCGTTGATCGCGGTTGCCATGTATCCGCCGAAGATGACATAGACGGCCGTGAGCACTGCCATGATCACGATGACTACCCAGTAGGGAATGCTGAACACGATGTTGAACAGACTGGACAGACCGTTGTACAGCGATGCCGTGTACGGGATCATGAAGATAAACACGATGACGGACGCCGCGATCTTCAGGCCCTTCGATCCGAAACGCTTTTCGAAGAAGTCAGGCATCGTCTTGGTGTCAAGGTGTCTCGTCATGATACGCGTGCGGCGGCCGAGGATCTCCCACGCGAGGAGGGAGCCGATGAACGCGTTGCCGAGGCCTACCCAGGTGCTGGCGAGACCGAAGTTCCATCCGAACTGTCCCGCGTAACCGACGAAGATAACGGCCGAGAAGTACGACGTACCGAACGCGAATGCCGTAAGCCACGGGCCGACGTTGCGTCCGCCGAGCACAAAGCCGTTGACGTCGGTCGCGTGCTTCTTGCAGCGCCATCCGACGACAATCATCAGGGAAAAGAAGCATACGAGCATGATTGAAGTCAATGCGATCAACATAGAAAATCTCCTGTCCGGGCAAGCCCGCTCCGGTCCTTATAAGCGCGCCGGAGTGCGCCGTATGGTTTTATTTTCCGGTCTTACTTGATCTGTGCCTCCACAAGGCTTCCGCCGCAGTAGATCTGGCGAAGCTTCGGCTTCTCGATCTTGCCGGTAGGATTTC
>CADBLW010000326.1 GCA_902795625.1 uncultured Lachnospiraceae bacterium
GTGCAAGGTAAACAAGATTACGGCGAAGGAGCTTCCGGAGATCGACGACGAGTTCGCTTCCGAAGTTTCCGATTACGATACGCTTGCGGAGTACCGCGAGAGCATTGCCAAGACCATCTGCGAGAAGAAGGAAGCCGATGCGAAGACCGAGCGCGAGAATGAGCTCGTGAAGAAGGCAATCGAGAACGCGACCATGGAGATCCCGGACGCGATGATCGAGTCGACGGCGCGCCAGATGGGCGAGGAGTTCGCACAGCGCCTGCAGATGCAGGGCATGAACATCGGCCAGTACTTCCAGTACACCGGCCTCACCGCTGAGAAGTATCTCGAGACGCTGAAGCCGCAGGCTAAGAACCGCATCGAGACGAGACTTGTGCTCGAGGCGATCGCCAAGGCTGAGAACATCGAGATCTCCGAGGAGGAGGTTGACGCCGAGATGCAGAAGATGGCGGATCAGTACTCCATGGAGCTTGAAAAGGTGAAGGAGGTCTTCGGTGAGGAAGAGCTTCAGCAGCTGAAGCAGGATCTGTCCGTACAGAAGGCGATCACCGTTCTGGTTGACAACGCCAAGGAAGCGTAAGCTTATCATGAATTTTTCGATGGCCCGATCTCTTCGGTCGGGCCATTCTTGAAAGTAAGAGAGTTTTGAAAGAGAGGGTTTACAATGAGTTTAGTACCGTATGTCATTGAGCAGTCCAGCAGGGGTGAGCGTTCGTATGATATCTATTCCCGCCTTCTGAAGGATCGCATCATTTTCCTCGGAGAGGAAGTCAACGAGGTGACGGCGAGCCTTGTCGTCGCGCAGCTGCTGTTCCTGGAGTCCGAGGATCCTTCCAAGGATATCTGCCTCTACATCAACAGCCCCGGCGGTTCGGTTACCGCGGGCCTTGCCATCTACGACACGATGCGCTACATCAAGTGCGATGTGTCCACCATCTGCATCGGAATGGCAGCCAGCATGGGCGCGTTCCTGCTTGCGGGCGGAACGAAGGGCAAGCGGTATGCGCTCCCGAACGCGGAGATCATGATCCATCAGCCTTTGGGCGGTGTGCAGGGTCAGGCTACCGAGATCGAGATCGCGGCGAAGCACATCCTGCAGACGAAGGAAAAACTCAACCGCATGCTTGCCGAGAACTGCGACAAGCCGTATGATACGGTTGCGGCAGACACCGACCGTGACAACTGGATGACGGCGGAGGAGGCTAAGGAGTACGGTCTGATCGACAAGGTGATCGTCAGTCGATAATCGGAGGGTATCATGGCAAAAACCACGGGAAGCAGGATGCATCGCTGCTCCTTCTGCGGTCGCTCGGAGAAGGAGGTCAGCAAACTGATCGGCGGTGCCATCGGCGATGTGTATATTTGCGATCGTTGCATAGACCAGTGCTATGAGATCATGTATGAGGGGTTTGAAACCGGCGATTCGGAGTACAATTCCGGGCAGAACGGAGCGCAGGCCGGGATCAACCTTGTGACGCCCCGCGAGATGAAGGAGTTCCTGGACGAGTATGTCATCGGACAGGACGAAGCCAAGCGAATGCTCGCGGTAGCAGTGTATAACCATTACAAGAGAGTATTTTCCGAGAAGGATTCGGATGTGGAGCTTCAGAAGAGCAACATCCTGATGATCGGACCCACCGGCTCGGGCAAGACCTATCTTGCGCAGAACCTTGCCAAGAAGCTGAGCGTGCCGTTTGCGATCGCTGACGCGACGACGCTCACGGAAGCCGGCTATGTCGGCGAGGATGTGGAAAATATCCTGTTAAAGCTCATTATCGCCGCGGATTACGACATCGAGCGCGCGAAGTACGGTATCGTCTACATCGACGAGATCGACAAGATCGCGAAGAAGTCGGAAAATGTCTCCATCACCCGCGACGTGTCCGGCGAGGGCGTGCAGCAGGCGCTTCTGAAGATCCTCGAGGGAACCGAGGCGAGCGTTCCGCCCCAGGGCGGCCGCAAGCACCCGCAGCAGGAGATGTACCACATCGATACAACGAACATACTGTTCATCTGCGGCGGTGCGTTTGACGGGCTCGAGAAGATCATTGAGAGCCGCGTCGGACAGAAGGTGATCGGTTTCAACGCCGAGCTGGAGACACCGATGGACGAGAAGAACATCGGCGATGTGTTCCGGCAGGTATTGCCGCAGGATCTGGTCAAATTCGGACTGATCCCCGAGTTTGTCGGCCGTGTGCCAGTTACGGTATCGCTTGATCTCCTCACGGAGGAGGATCTGATGCGGATCCTGAGCGAGCCGAGGAACGCGCTCACGAAGCAGTACGCGAAGATGTTTGAATTTGACGGTGTGCAGCTGGAGTTCGAGGAGGACGCGCTCCGCGAGATCGCGCGGAAGTCCGAGGAGAGAAAGACCGGCGCGCGCGGATTGCGTGCGATCATGGAATCCATCATGATGAACACCATGTACCGCATTCCGTCCGAGAAGGACATCGTGCGCTGCATCATAACCAAGGAGGCGGCCCAGGGCATTGAGGAGCCCGTGCTGATCCGCGACGAGACCTACACCGGCGAGGCGCCGGAGGTGCTCGTGCCGGAAGACGGAGAGCAGGGCGCGTAATCAAACAACAATCAAACAATCCACGGCGGGGAGCAGCGATGCTGCCCGCCGATTTTTCCTATTCGGGAGGGTATATGCCGAACAACGAAAAGAACAAAGCAAAACCGATCCGGGTTCGCGACAACGAGGACGATGTGTTTGACATGCTTCAGGATTCGTTCGACGAGCATGAGCAGACGGAATCCCGCCGCATGATCGTGATCCCGCAAAATAATAAAGTCGTTTTTAACGAGATGGTTGCCGCTGTCGATCTGCCGGAAGGACCGGTGGTGGACGCGGTGAAGGAAGCCATGCTCAAGCACGAAAGTCTGTTTCTTGTGCTGCGCGTCGACCTTCAGGACGAGACGCTTTCCACAAACCTGTCCGAGTACCATGAGATGGGCAGCATCGTGGATATCCGTCAGATCATGAAGGCGCCCAGCGGAGCAATGCGCGCGTTTGTCTGCGGAATGAGCCGCGGCTCCATCACGTCGATCCGCAAGGTGGGAGGCGTCCTCTACGGCGAGATCGAGGAGATGCCGATGGAGGTCATCCCGATGCGCCGCGTTGAGAAGGAAGCTCTGCAGCGGGCGCTCCAGGATCTGATCGAGCGCTTCTTTGAGGTCGCCGACAAGAAGGTTCCGGAGGAGGTGTTCAAGCGGCTGCAGGGAATCCGTGATCTGGATCACCTCGTAAACCAGACGATGATCCTGATGCCGATCCCCGTCGAGCTTCGGCAGGCTTTGCTGGAAGCGAAAAATAACATCGAGCAGTACCAGACACTGTCCCGCATCCTCGCCAATGAGACGGAGGTGATGCGGATCCGTCATCAGCTGAAGGAGAAGGTGCAGGAGGAACTCGACAAGAACCAGAGAGATTACATTTTACGCGAACAGCTCAAGGTCATCCGCTCGGAACTCGGCGATAACGCGGAGTCCGCGGGTGATGAATATATGAACCGGCTGGATGCGCTGGAGGCATCCGACGCCGTGAAGGAAGCGATCCGCAAGGAGATCAAGCGGTTCACCACTCTCGGGACCAACTCGAGCGAGTACGCCACAAGCCGCGATTATATCGAGACGCTGCTGACCGTGCCGTGGGATCACGTGAGTGAGGACAACGAAAACCTGCTTCAGGCGAAGGAGATCCTCGAGCGGGATCACTACGGGCTTAAGGATGTCAAGGAGCGCGTGACGGAGTTTTTGGCGGTGCACATGTATGCCAAACAGGCGGATTCACCGATCCTTTGCCTTGTAGGACCGCCCGGAACCGGCAAGACCTCGATCGCGAAGAGCATCGCGGAGGCCATGAACCGCCAGTATGTCCGCGTCTGCCTCGGCGGCGTGAGCGATGAGGCGGAGATCCGCGGACACCGCAGGACCTATGTCGCATCCCTTCCGGGACGCATCATCCAGGGTATGATCCAGGCGGGAACGGCCAACCCTCTGATGCTTCTCGATGAGGTGGACAAACTCGGAAGCGACTACAAGGGCGATCCGGCGTCGGCGCTTCTCGAGGTACTGGACAGCGCGCAGAACAGCAGATTTGTCGATCATTATATCGAGATCCCGATGGATATGAGCCGCGTGATGTTCATCGCGACGGCCAACACGACGGAGACGATCCCGAGACCGCTTCTGGACCGCATGGAGATCATCGAGATCAACAGCTATCTGAGAACGGAAAAGCATCACATCGCGAAGGAGCATCTGATCCCGAAGCAGATGAAGCGCCACGGGCTCACGAGCAAGCAGGTCGGATGGAGCGACAAGGCTGTCGACGACATGATCGAGTACTATACGAGGGAAGCCGGCGTCCGTGAACTGGAGCGCACCATCGGCAAGGTTTGCCGCAAGGTTGTCCTGGGGATCACGGAGGCTGCGGCGGAGGGAAAGAAGGCTGCCAAGGCCAATATCTCCGGCAAGAACCTGACGGAATACCTGGGAAGATACCGCTACCATCCTGAGGACAGGATCGGCAAGGCCACGGTCGGCGTCGTGCGCGGACTCGCGTGGACGGCGGTCGGCGGCGCGACGATGGAGATTGAGGTGAACATTTTCCCCGGAGGAGGAAAGCTTGCGCTGACCGGAAACATCGGCAATGTCATGCGCGAATCCGCCATCACGGGCATCAATTACATCCGGTCGCTGATCGGCGGAAAGCTTGAGGAAGGCTACTTCGACAAGAACAGCATTCATATTCATATCCCCGAGGGAGCGGTTCCGAAGGACGGACCGTCCGCCGGAATCACGATGGCGACGGCAGTGTATTCAGCCATCACGGGCAAACCGGTTGCCGCGGATGTCGCCATGACCGGCGAGATCACGCTTCGCGGGCGTGTGCTGCCGATCGGCGGACTGCGCGAGAAGCTTCTGGCGGCGAAGAGCGTCGGTATCCGCAAGGTGCTGATCCCGATCGCGAACAAGGAGACGCTTGCGGAGATCCCCGCGGAGGTGACGGAGGGCATGGAAATCTGCCCGGTGAAGACCATGGAGGAAGTGCTCCGGGAGGCGATAGTAACCAAGTGAACATCAACAAAGCGGAACTGCAGACGGTGTGCGGCATCACGAGCAAACTGCCGGTGAACACACTTCCGGAATTTGCCTTTGCGGGGCGTTCCAATGTCGGCAAATCCTCACTGATCAACGCGCTTGTCAACCGCAAGGCGCTCGCAAGGACATCCTCGCAGCCCGGCAAGACGCAGACCATCAATTTCTTTCTGCTCAACGACGCGATCTATTTTGTTGATCTTCCGGGCTACGGCTACGCGAAGGTGACGAAGGAGCTTGTGGCGAAGTGGGGGAAAATGATCGAGCGGTATCTGGTCACCAGCAAACAGCTGCGGAGAATTTTCCTGCTCGTGGATATCCGCCATGAGCCGAGCGAAAACGATAAGGCGATGTACGCCTGGATCGTCGACCGCGGGCTGCAGCCGGTGGTGATCGCCACGAAACTGGACAAAATAAACCGGAGTCAGCGTGACCGGCAGCTGGCGATGATCCGCCGTGCGCTCGGAATGACTCCGGAAGAGATATTGATTCCCTGTTCCGCGGAAACGAAGCAGGGCATTGAAGATGTCTGGAAGGTAATGGAAGAGTGTCTGTCCGCTGCGCAGGAGGATCACTGAAGAGTGTCCGTGAAACCTGCGGCAGGCTGATCACTGAAGAGTGTCCGTCGGCTCCGCGGCAGGCTGATCCTTGTCTCCTAAAAGAGCGTTCAGCACGTATGCATAGATGTCCGCGTACTTCTTGCGCCAGTTGCGGCAGATCGTCTCGGCGTTGTCCCGGGACGGCATCGTTAAGCGGATTTCAATCACGGGAGCGTCGCGCTCAAGGACCTTGAGTTCCACCGTGTACTCGCCCTTGCGCGCCTCGTAGTAGTCAGCAACGTTGGAGGATTCCTCGCGGAGCGTGTACTGCTGCTCAGTCAGGTACATGTCGATGTCATCGCGGATGTTGCGGGAGATGTTCTTGTAGAAGAAGGAAAGCGCCTCGTGCCCGTCCGTCGTGATGCGGTAGAAGGCGGCATTGCGCTTCTGCTCGAGGGTGATGTAACCGTCATCGACCAGGTCCGCAAGCACCTGCTGAACATTGAAGTAGGACGTGTACTGGCGTTCGGTGATGAAGGTGGCAAGCTGCGCGTTCGTCATCGGAAAATCAACCCTGTCCAGAATGTAGAGGACGATCAGCTTGTATAGCATCAGAGTTTCGGGCTGCATGGCGGCTCCTTTCAAAAGAAAAGCGGTGTGGCTAACCACACCGCTTTTGTAATCGTATGAAGTAAATTACTCGGTCGCAGCAGGAGTGGGCTCTGAGGTTGTCATGCCGAGGCTTGCCTTGAGAGCTTCGAGTTCCTTGTCGACATCCGGATTCTGCTCGTACTTGGCAGTGAGGTCGCGGATCGTGCTGCCGGGACGCTGAGCATTGAGCTCTGCCTCCGCCTGAGCCTTGTCAAGCTTCTTGTTTGCGAGCTGCTCAAGACGCTCGAAGCTTGCGATGGAGTCGTTGGCGCCGGTAACGTTGGAGGTCATCTTGTTGATCTTCTCCTGAGCGTTCGCAACGGCGATCTTCGACTTGATGGTATCGCGGCGGCTCTCCAGCTCCTCGATATCGTGCGTCAGCTTAGCGTGCATATCGCGCATCTTCTGAGCATTGTCGGCAGCTACAGTATAGTTATCCTGAAGACCTGCGAGCTTCGCGGTCAGCTTAGCCTTCTCAGCGAGGAACTTCTTAGCGTCCTCCTCATTGCCTGCTTCCAAAGCCTTGATCGCATAGTTCTGCATCTTCGCAATATCGTTCTCACATGCGGTCAGATCGCGCTTGCAAGCCTTCTCCTGAGCCATAACGCCGGCCGTCTCGGACTTCACTTTCGCGAGGTCGGAGTTGAGGTTGCGAAGGCACTGGTCGATCATCTTCTCCGGATCTTCCATCTTATCCAACATGGCGTTGATGTTGGCAGCCATGATATCCTTGAATCTGGACAAAATACCCATTTCCCAAAATCCTCCATATAATTATTCAAAATTGTGCGCGATTATCCGCGCTCACAGAATCATTCTATTACATTTCGGGGGCTTCGTCAAGAGTTATAGGTCGGTTTGCTTGCCAAAACGCGCATGTTTTGTTACAATGTTACGCGGAAAATGAAAGATGTTGCCGGCGGGCGGCCTGCGCCGTTTGCCGTTTCACGAAAAGAAGGATAATGCCGGTGAACGGGGAGTGCCGTTCGCCGTTTCAAGGAAAGGGTATCCTATGTGGATTGCTGAGGATTGGAAGGATTACGAGGTGCTTGACGCAAGTGACCGCGAGAAGCTGGAGCGGTGGGGCAGATTTGTCCTTGTGCGTCCGGACCCGCAGGTGCTGTGGAAGACGGAGCGCGTGCATCCCGGCTGGAAGAAGCCGAACGCGTGGTACCACCGCAGCAAAAGCGGCGGCGGAGAGTGGGAATTCTTCGACCTTCCGCAGGTGTGGCAGATCGGGTACAAGGGACTTTCCTTCCGCCTGCAGCCGTTCGCCTTCAAGCATACGGGACTGTTCCCGGAGCAGGCGGTCAACTGGGACTGGTTCTCGGGGCTGATCCGTGCGCGCAGAGCGGAACATCCGGACCGTCCGGTCCGCGTGCTGAACCTCTTCGCCTACACGGGCGGCGCAACCCTCGCGGCGGCACAGGCCGGAGCGCAGGTCACCCACGTGGATGCCTCCAAGGGAATGGTCACCTGGGCTAAGGAAAATGCCGCGGCCAGCGGTCTGGCGGATGCTCCGATCCGGTGGCTTGTGGATGACTGCCGCAAATTTGTCGAGCGTGAGATCCGCCGAGGCAGCAAGTACGATGCCGTGATCATGGATCCGCCCTCGTACGGCCGGGGACCTAAGGGCGAGACATGGGTCATCGAGGATGCCATCTATGATTTTGTAAAGCTGACGGCGGAAGTCCTGTCGGACGATCCGCTGTTCTTCCTGATCAACTCCTACACCACGGGACTTCAGCCTGCGATGATGGCCTACATCATGGGCTCGGTGCTGAAGCCTGCGATCGGCGGCGTCGTTCAGGCGGACGAGATCGGTCTGCCCGTGACACAGAGCGGACTGGTGCTCCCCTGCGGAGCGGCCGCACGGTGGCAGCGGACGGAGTAGAAATATAAAGGAAGCGCGATATCGAACGAAAGTGCAGCCATATATAAAGGAAGCGCGATATCGAACGAAAGCACAGCCATATATAAAGGAAGTCCGATATCAAAAAGATGCGAAGTCTATATAATTAGGAAAGGAGAAAACCGATGGACAAACCGCTGCTTCGGCTGATGCCGTATTTTCTGCTTGTCGTCATGCTTGCGGCGATCGGCATTTTCCTCTTTTCCAGAGGCAACGATTCCGGGAAGAAGGCAAAATACACCTCCGGCAACGTCGAGCTTGAGATGGACGGAACCAAGTATACGCTGATCAACGACATCCTCTCGAAGGAGTATGTCGGGTCGCAGGTTCAGGTTGTCGTCAGCGCGACGCGGGAGGAGCAGGTCGGACTGGTAAAGTCCGTGGGGATCACCCTCGCCAAGCTGTTTGGCGTGAGAGGCGATGCGGACGGCCGATACCTGATCGACAACCTCGGCAGGATCTACGCGCGATCGGACATCGCCGAGGAGACGAAGAACCGGTTATCAGCGGCGGACGGGTTCCCGGTGTTTAGGATCGTCGGAGCGGATCACGATCCGCTGACGGCGAAGGACCTCTCAGCTGAGGACATGAAAGCGCTGCAGGAGATCGGCGAGGACAACGCGGTGACGATCACCGACAAGACATTTGTCACGGATTACACGAACCGGCGCGAGATCTTCGCGTTCACATCCGACGACATATTTTATAAGGTAACGGCAGAACTGTTCCTCTACCGGGGAGCCGTGTATCTCACCACCGGTTTTACCGGGGACAAGAACACCGCGAAGGACCAGTCCCTCACCGGAGTGAAGCTCCCCGAGGAACTGCAGGCCCGGTTCGCGGAGTATTGGAAGTAATAGAGGCACCGGAGGAGCTGCAGGCCCGGTCCGCGGAGTATTGGAAGTAACAGGAATGCCGGATGAGCCGCGGCAGCGGTTCAAAGAATACGGATAATAACGAAGGGGCGGGGGACTGCCCCTTTGATCATGCGCCATTTTCCCGTGAACATGCCCAAAACAGGGGCATTTTCGGGGAAAAACAGTGCATTTTCCCGAAAATGAGAAAAAAGTCGGGAAATTCAAAAAATTTTCCTTGCATTTTATCTGCTCATGAATTATAATCGCTGATGTTGTGACTATGATAGCGTAGAAGCGGAGGTTGCCGCCCTGCGAGGCGGGTTTTTCCGTGGAGCGAATGTCAAAGTTCATGAAACTATGACGACAGGTCACTGTACCAGTTAAGTTCTGCCGAGGGCAGAGAACAACGTGCGCAACAGCGCCCGACGGTAACAGTAGCCAAGCACATGTGTTTGGCTGTTTTTTACCGGGAGGCAGGAAACACACGGAAGCGTGTACAGTCACCGCTTGTCGTACTCAAACAAGTGCGAAAAGGAGGCGGCTATTTTTATGGCAACAAAAGTAATGAGAATCACCCTGAAGGCTTACGAACATCAATTGATCGATGCTTCCGCAGCCAAGATCGTGGATGCGGCTAAGAAGGCCGGCAGCAAGGTCAGCGGCCCGGTGCCGTTGCCGACCAAGAAAGAGGTCATCACGATCCTGAGAGCTACTCACAAGTATAAGGATTCGCGTGAGCAGTTCGAGCAGAGAACTCACAAGAGACTGATCGATATCATTGCTCCGTCCCAGAAGACGGTAGATGTTCTTTCCGGTCTCGAGATGCCGGCCGGTGTATTCATCGGCATCAAGATGATCGACAAGTAAATCATCTTGTTATTTTAGAATGACCCTTTCGGGGGTCCGCTGTAGATGAAACAAGGAGGTATAGACAGCAATGAAGAAAGCTATTTTGGCTAAGAAAGTCGGAATGACGCAGATCTTCGACGAGAACGGTGCATTCGTACCGGTTACCGTGCTTCAGGCAGGTCCCTGCACGGTCGTTCAGAAGAAGACTGTGGACAAGGAAGGCTACGATGCGGTTCAGGTCGGTTTCGGTGAGATCCGCGAGAAGCTGGTCAACAAGCCGGTGAAGGGACACTTCGCTACGGCCGGTGTTGCAGTTAAGAAGTATCTCAAGGAGTTCCGTTTTGAGGACGCTGCTTCCTATGAAGTAGGTCAGGAGATCAAGGCGGGCATCTTCGCTAACGGTGATAAGGTAGACGCCGTCGGTATCAGCAAGGGTAAAGGATACGCAGGCGCGATCAAGCGTTTCGGCCTCTCCCGCGGACCGATGAAGCACGGCTCCAAGTATCACAGACATGCAGGTTCGAACGGCTCGAGCGCTTCGCCGTCCCGCGTATTCAAGGGCAAGCATATGCCCGGCCAGATGGGCCATGTTCGCGTGACTGTGCAGAACCTTGAGATCGTGCGTGTGGATGTCGAGAACAACATGATCCTTGTCAAGGGTGCGGTGCCCGGTGCCAAGAAGGGCCTGATCATCCTCAAGGAAACCGTTAAGATTGCGAAGTAACTTGAGAAAGGAGGATCAACATCATGGCAGAAGTTAAAGTTTACAATAAAGAAGGCGCTGCAGTAGGTTCCATGGAACTGAACGACAGCGTGTTCGGTGTAGAGATCAACGAGCATCTCATGCACCTTGCGGTTGTTGCGCAGCTTGCCAACAAGCGCCAGGGCACGCAGAGCGCAAAGACCCGCTCTGAAGTAAGCGGCGGTGGAATTAAGCCGTGGAGACAGAAGGGTACCGGTCATGCAAGACAGGGTTCCATCCGTGCTCCTCAGTGGACAGGCGGCGGCGTGGTTTTCGCTCCGAAGCCCCGTGACTATTCCGTAAAGATGAACAAGAAGGAGAAGGCAGGCGCTATCAAGTCCGCACTTTCCTCCAGAGTTGCCGAGGATAAGATCTTTGTTATGGAGGATCTTGCATTTGACGGCATCAAGACGAAGCAGGTTAAGGCTGTCCTGGACGGTCTTAAGGTTGACAAGGCGCTGATCGTGATCGCCGACAAGGATGACAACGTTATCCTTTCCGCCAGAAACCTTGCGGGTGTTCGCACGGTTACGTCTAACGCCATCAATGTATACGACATCCTCAAGTATAACAACCTCGTTATCACGAAGGACGCCGTTGCGAAGATCGAGGAGGTATACAATGGCTGATTTGAAATACTACGACGTCATCCTCAGACCGGTCGTGACCGAGAAGAGCATGAACGCGATGGCTGACAAGAAGTATGCATTTTACGTAAATCCCGATGCCACCAAGGGTCAGATCAAGGAAGCGGTTGAGAAGATGTTCGCAGGTGCGAAGGTTGCTTCCGTTAACACGATGAACCTTACCGGCAAGACCCGCAGACGCAACTCCGCCGGCGGCATCGTATCCGGCAAGACCGCCGAGCGCAAGAAGGCGATCGTACAGTTGACCGCAGACAGTGCAGAGATCGAACTCTTCACAGGTCTGTAAGATGCGTTGAACGAAAGGAGTAAATCAACATGGGAATTAAGAAATACACTCCGTATACACCTTCGAGAAGAAACATGACCTGCTCGGATTTCGCTGAGATCACCTGCAGCAAGCCGGAGAAGTCGCTGTGCGTTTCGCTGAAGAAGTCGGCGGGCCGCAACAGCCAGGGTAAGATCACCGTTCGTCACATCGGCGGCGGCTCCAGAAGACTGTATCGAGTTATCGACTTTAAGAGAAAGAAAGACGACGTACCCGCAATCGTTAAGACCATCGAGTACGATCCGAACAGAACTGCCAACATCGCCCTGATCTGCTATGCAGACGGCGAGAAGGCATACATCCTCGCACCGAACGGCCTCAAGGTCGGCATGAAGATCATGAACGGTCCCAACGCGGAAGTTCGTATCGGCAACTGCCTGCCCCTTGACAAGATCCCGATCGGTACGATGATCCACAACATCGAGCTTTATCCCGGCA
>CADBLW010000327.1 GCA_902795625.1 uncultured Lachnospiraceae bacterium
GCTTCCGACCTTCTCTTTGAGCCATCCGTGATATTGGCCGCGGCACACGGCGTCGCGCTCCATCTGCGTGGGGCTCTTGACGCGCTTGTAGGTGAAGTAGTGATCATTTTCCTCATCATAGTACTTGCCGAGGGAAATACCGCAGCACTTGCTGTTGTACACCTCGCAGTCCTCGATGATCCAGCCCTTCGACCAGTGCGGACCGATCATGCCGTCCTGGAACGCGGCGGGCGGAGCCCAGGTCGTTGCGGCCTTGGATACCTTGAATCCGGAAAATGTGATGTAGCCGATGCCGGTCTCGGAAGGGAAGAAGCAGTTGCGGCGCACGTTGATCTCGACGGTCTCCTTGTTCGGGTCAAGCTCCCGGAAATTCGCGTAGATCACGGTCTCGTCGCCGTCCTGCTCGGCATACCACTGGTACACGGATTCCTCCGGCTTCCAGGAGGGCTTGTAAACCTCTGCCTTGATGCAGTCCTCGAGGGATTCCGCCTCGTAGAGCGCGCGGTCATTCACATAGACGCAGCCCGTGTGACGGATCGCGGAACCGAAGTACCAGTCGCCGTACACGCGCGTCGTGTAGGGGTTGTAGCTGCCGAACACGCCGTTGTTCACACGGGCGACCCAGACAGTGCCCTGATACGGCTTCCAGCCGGTCAAAACTTCCGCGCCGGTGATGTGCGCGCCGAGCGGTTCAGCGCTCCGGTAGACGATGCGCGCGTCCTCGGTGCCCGCGTATCTCGGATTGACATATTCGCGGTAAATGCCCGGCGCGACGATGACCTCGTCACCGGGGCGGGCGACCTTCGCCGCCTCATTGATCCTTGTAAATGGCATCTGACGGCTGCCGTTGCCTTCTCTGCCGGCTGCCGCGTCAACATAATAAATCATGGTGTAAACCTCCGTAACATTGGATTCATCGAACATTTTACCATGTACTGTTTTGTTTGGAAATGGCTTTTGTCAGCATTTGAACACGGAATCTGCGGAATTCCGGCGAGGTAATCCGGCACGTCAAAAATTCGTAAAAATGCACAAAAAAGCATTGTATAACGCCAAATAAAATGTTTACTTTCGCACTCTGCCATGGTATTATCAAGATAGGCGTTCTGTACGCTCCGAAACCTCTTCGGACGCGGCGTCACAGAGCGTCGGAGGAAGCCCTTTCGGGGCATGGGAAGTGAGAGGAGAGACGCCGCTTTCGCGGCGAAGAAAGGAGTTTACGGAATGAGTGATCTGAATGTGAGCAGAGCCAAGTTTGAAGAGCTGATCGCGGGTGACCTGCCTGTGCTTGTGGATTTCTGGGCATCCTGGTGCGGACCCTGCCGGATGATGGCACCGATCGTCGAGGAGATTGCGAAGGAGCACACCGGGATCGCGGTTGCCAAGATCAATGTCGATGACGAGCCCGAGCTCGCGCAGAAGTATAAGGTGATGAACATCCCGACGCTTTTATTGTTCCGCGGCGGGGATATCATCAAGAGACAGATCGGAGCGGTGAGCAAGAGCCGCCTCGAGGAGATGTTTAAGGATCTGTGACACCGTGTGCGTGCGGTATGACCGTGCCCGGAGGCTGTGAGTGCCGGGTCCGGCGAACTGCGGCCATGGATCATGACAATGAATTACTGCTGTGAAATACGGAGGAGCGCATCTTGACTACCATTACGAAGGACATCATTTATGTAGGTGTGAACGATCATCAGATCGATCTGTTTGAGGGACAGTACGACGTGCCGAACGGCATGGCGTACAACTCGTACTGCATCCTGGACGAGAAGATCGCGGTCATGGACACCGTGGACCGGAATTTTACGCATGAGTGGCTGGACAATGTCGCCGGCGCTCTCGGCGGAAGGAAACCGGATTATCTCGTCGTACAGCACATGGAGCCGGATCACTCCGCCAACATTGTGAATTTCATGAAGACCTACCCGGAGGCGAAGATCGTTTCGTCCCAAAAGGCTTTCACGATGATGAAGAATTTCTTCGGAACCGAGTTTGAGGATTGCCGCGTCGTGATCGGCGACGGCGATACGCTCGCTCTCGGCCGCCACACGCTCACCTTTGTGGCTGCACCCATGGTGCACTGGCCGGAGGTCGTGATGACCTACGACAGCTGCGACAAGGTGTTGTTTTCCGCGGACGGCTTCGGCAAATTCGGAGCCCTCGACGTGGAGGAGGACTGGGCTTGCGAGACGAGACGGTACTACTTCGGCATCGTCGGCAAATACGGCGTACAGGTGCAGAACGTCTTAAAGAAGGCCGCCGGCCTTGAAATCGCGATCATCTGTCCGCTGCACGGACCGGTGCTGTCGGACAATCTCGGATACTATCTGGGACTGTACAACACGTGGTCGTCATACACGGCGGAGACGGACGGCATCGTCGTGTGCTACACCTCCGTCTACGGCAACACGAAGCAGGCGGCTTTGCTGCTGGCGGATAAGCTGAAGGCGTACGGTGCTCCGAAGGTGGCGGTCAACGATCTCGCCCGCTGTGATATGGCGGAGGCTGTGGAGGACGCATTCCGCTACAGCAAGCTGGTGCTCGCGACTACCACGTACAACGCGGACATTTTCCCCTTCATGAAGGAGTTTATCAACCACCTGACCGAGCGCGGGTACCGCAACCGCACGATCGGCATCATCGAGAACGGTTCGTGGGCGCCCCAGGCGGCGAAGACGATCCGCGCGATGCTGGAGCCGTGCAAGAACCTGACCTTCTGCGACACCACCGTGAAGATCATGTCGGCACTCAACGACGAGTCGAAGCAGCAGGTGGATTCGCTTGCGAAGGAGCTGTGCGCCGAGTACCTTGCGATGCAGGGTGACAGCGTGAGCAAGAACGATTTTTCGGCGCTGTTCCGCATCGGCTACGGCCTCTATGTGGTCACGTCCCACGACGGCGCGAAGGACAACGGCCTGATCGTCAACACGGTATCGCAGGTGACGAGATCGCCGAACCGCGTCTGTGTGTGCATCAACAAGCAGAATTATTCCCATCACATCATCAAACAGACAGGTGTGATGAACGTCAACTGTCTCTCGGTGGACGCGCCGTTCTCGGTGTTTGAGGATTTCGGCTTCCGAAGCGGCCGCACTGTCGACAAGTTTGAGGGCATGGAGACCCTTCGCTCGGAAAATGGACTGATCGTCCTTCCGCGCTATGTGAACGCGTTCATGTCCCTCAAGGTGGAGCAGTACCTCGACCTCGATACGCACGGCATGTTCATCTGCAGCGTCACCGAGGCGCGCGTGCTGTCCGACCGCGAGACGATGACGTACACGTATTATCAGAACTATGTGAAGCCGAAGCCGCAGACGGAAGGCAAGAAGGGCTGGGTCTGCAAGGTGTGCGGCTATGTCTACGAGGGCGACGAGCTGCCGGACGACATTGTATGCCCGCTGTGCAAGCACGGAGCGGCGGATTTTGAACCGATCGAACAGTGACCGGAATGACAGAAGACAATTGAACGAGGTAAGAAACGATGATGGAAAAAAGAGTGATGCCGACCACCGGAACCGAGAACTCATTGCTTGGTTTCGGCTGCATGCGTTTTCCGACGAAGGACGGCAAGATTGACTATGAGCGCTCCGCGAAGATGATCGACATGGCGTACAACGCCGGTGTGACATATTACGATGTCGCGTATCCGTATCACGGAGGCGAGGCGGAGCCGGTTCTCGGTAAGATTTTGAAGAAGTACGACAGGAGCACGTTCCATCTGGCAACGAAGCTGCCTTGCTGGGAGGTTCACAGTCTCGACGACGCGAAGAGACTGTTTGCGTACCAGCTGGAGCGTCTGCAGGTGGACTATGTGGATTACTATCTGCTGCATGCATTGGACATCAACCGCTTCCGCGAGATGGTGTCGTACGGCGTGCCGGAGTATCTGGCGGAGATGAAGGAGCAGGGTAAGATCCGCAACCTCGGATTTTCCTTCCACGACAAATACGAGTCGTTCGTTGAGATCATCAACTACCGCGACTGGGACTTCTGCCAGATTCAATACAATTATATGGACCGCGAGGAGCAGGCCGGTGACAAGGGCGTTGCACTCGCGACAGAGAAGGGAATCCCGCTTGTGATCATGGAGCCCATCAAGGGCGGTACGCTGGCGGTTCTGCCGGACGAGGTCATGGAGCCTTTCCGCGCGATACGTCCGGATGCTTCCGCGGCTTCCTGGGCGCTTCGGTTTGTGGCAAGCCGTCCGATCATCAAGGTGATCCTGAGCGGAATGTCCGCGGAGGAGCAGGTGGCGGACAACCTGAATACCTTTACCAACTACGAGCCCATGACGGAAGAGGAGCTGGCGGCGGTCGATGAGGTGACCGCGAGGATCCGTGCTCGCGTGCGCAATGGCTGCACGGGCTGCCGGTACTGCATGCCATGCCCGAACGGTGTGGATATTCCGAGAAACTTCTCCGTGTGGAACAAGTTCGGAATGTATGCCAACGTCGGCAGCACGCGCTGGGACTGGAGCCGTATACCGGACGACGCGAAGGCGAAGAACTGCGTGGAGTGCGGCGCCTGCGAGGCGGCGTGCCCGCAGCATCTCTCCATCCGCGAGAACCTGGCAACGCTGCAGGCCGAGCTCGACGCGGCAACCGCGGAGTGAGACCGCGAAAAATGAAGATCTGAGGTTTTTTGTTTGAATATCAAGGCTGTGATTTTTGATCTGGACGGTACGCTGATCGATACCGAGAGGCTGTACCGCATGTACTGGCCGAAGGCACTTGCTCATTTCGGCTATGATCTGTCGGATGAGAGAGCGCTCATGCTGCGTTCGCTCGGACGGCCCTTCGCGCCGGAGCAGTTTAAGAAATGGTTCGGCGAGGATTTTGACTATCCGAAGGTGCGTGCCTGCCGCAAGGAGCTGATCGAGGCGCATATCGCCGAGTTCGGCGTCGATGCGAAGCCCGGAGTCCGGGAACTTACGGACCGGCTTGCGGAGATGGGAATCACGGTTGCCATAGCAACGGCCACCGATCCGGAGAGAACGCAGAGGTATCTTGCGCTGGCGGGGCTGCAGGGCATTTTCCGAACCGTAATCAGCGCGACGATGGTGCCTCACGGAAAGCCGGCGCCCGACATATACCTGTATGCCTGCGAGCAGCTGGGGCTGTCGCCGCAGGAGTGCATCGCGGTGGAGGACGCGCCGAACGGCGTGCGCAGCGCGTATGCGGCAGGGTGCCGTGTCGTGATGGTTCCGGACCAGACGGAGCCGGATGAGGATCTGCTGCCGATGCTATACGCAAGAGTGGATTCCCTGAGCGACATTGTCGGTCTTGTGAGAGGAAAGGAATACGAAGAACAGTAAGAAGACAGTATCGCCGGAGGGCGAGAGGTGACCTATGGAAAATCAGGAGAACAGCAGAACGGCTGAGCCTGCGCGCACTGCAGTTGCGCAGATGAAGCTCGGCTGGAATCTCGGAAATACGTTCGACTGTCACGGAAGCTGGTTTGAACAGATCCGCATGGAGACGGCATGGGGCAATCCCATCACGTCGCGGGAGCTGATCAAGATGCTGGCGGGCAGCGGTTTCGGCGCGATACGCATTCCCGTGACCTGGTATCCGCATATGGATGAGAGCGGACTGATCGACCCGGACTGGATGAAACGCATCCGGCGAGTCGTGAGGATGTCCATAGCGGAGGGTATGTACTGTATTATTGACGTTCATCATGACGCAGGGGACATGCGAAGCTACGGAGGCGGCTGGATTCGCGCGGAACGCAACAATTACATGGCCAACCGTGACCGCGTGGCCTATATGTGGGAGCAGATCGCAGAGTATTTTGCGGAGGAGTCCGACAAGCTGCTCTTTGAGGGCTTCGGCGATATCCTGAACGATGACAGCGAGTGGGACATGCCGTCCGCGGAGGAGATCGAAGTAGTCAACGAGTGGAATCAGCTGTTTGTGGACACGGTCCGCGCCACCGGCGGAGCCAACGCGACGCGCAACCTGATCGTCAATACCTATGCCGGAGGGTCAGGGGAGTACGTCCTGGAGGGGTTTGCGATCCCGAAGGATACGGCGGAAGGGCATCTGATCGCGGGGTTCCATTCCTACGCGCCGATCGGATTTACCTCCCGTGCGGCGACCTGGGCGCGGCAGACGGATGTGTTTGATTTCCTGTGCGAGGAAGAGGTGGAGCGTCAGTTTGAGACCATCGACCGGGCGTTCGCGAACAGAGACATTCCCATTCTGATCGGTGAGTTCGGAGCAATGGAGCGGGCAAACACGAAGGAACGCGCCAAATACGTTTCCTTCTTCCTGGGACTTGCACGAGCGCGCGGAATTCCGTGCTTTTACTGGGATGACGGTATGAACAAGAAATATGCCATCATATCACGGGTGGATGCCAAGGTACTCTACCCGGAGATTTTGCAGGCGATGAGGACAGCCGCGGGAGTGTGAGGGCGGCAGACATTGAAAGAGAACATAAGCGCGGGGCATTTTCCGAATGAGCGCGCATAGGGGTTACATTAAAAACAGGAGGGCTGGTATCGTGAACAAACGGGAGTTGTTGAGCAGCATGCGGGATCGGGTTGCCGAGATCCGCGATGGTATGAGCAAGGTTGAGGAGCATCTCTATGAGATTTCCGACTGCATCGACGCGAAGAAATTCCTTTCCCCGGAATCCACCGGAAGCGTGATGGAGAACCTTGACAAGATTGAGAAAGCGAGCGCGTTCTGCCGGGATCAGTATGAGGAACTGAGCGGCGATCCGTTCGGTTTTGACCGGTTGGATGATCTGGAGGCGAGCCTGGACCGCATGGATGTCGTGCTCACCAACAGCGAGGAGGTTGAGTCCGCGCTTAAATTCCGGGAGCTTTCCTGCGAGGATGAGTCTGCCGTGACGGCGCTCACGGATGCGCAGGGAACGCTTAAGGGAATCATCGGGGAGGCGGATTCGATGACGCTTGCGAAAAATGATGACACTCTCGCAAGCCTGAAGCCTTACGCTCTGTTTATGAAGGCGTTCGGCGAGAAGCGCATGGTGGATGTGCTTGATTACATTCCGAAACTCAGAGAATGCTTCGCGGATGAGCTTGTGGCGGCGCTTCTTGACAAGCAGATCAAGTGCGCGGAGCCCGAGAGGACCGTGGAGGCTGAGCCGGAGATCGAAATCCCCGTCGGTGACGGCGAGCAGGAGGAGGCGGAAGCCGTGATCGAGGTTACGGTTGCCGCGGAGAGCGAAGAGCCCGAAGCCCCGGAAGCACCCGAAGAGCCTGAAGAGCCGGAACAGCCGGAAGAGCCCGAGGAGCCGGAAGCACCTGAGGAGCCTGAGGAACCCGCAGAGCCGGAGATCGGCATCACGGTTGAGGATGACGAGCCTGAGGCTGAGGAGCCTGCCATTGAGGTTACCGTTGAGAACGACGAGGCCGAGGACACGGAGCCTGAGATCGAAGTTCCTGCGGAAAATGACGAGCCCGAGGATGCGGAGCCTGCCATTGCGGTTACCGTAGAGAACGACGAGCCCGAGGATGCGGAGCCCGCCATTGCGATCACCGTAGAGAGCGACGAGCCCGAGGATACCGAGCCTGCGATCGAAGTTCCTGCTGAGAGTGACGAGCCCGAGGATGCCGAGCCCTCCATCGAGATCCCGGTAGAGAATGATGAGCCCGGGGACCCGGAGATCAAGATCGCAGTGAGCGTAGAGGAGAGCAACGAGCCGGAAGTCAGCTTTCTGTTTGACAAGGACAAGGCGGAGGAGGATACTGATACTCCGGTACCGCCGGTTGACGACGAAGAAACTGCAGAGCCGGAGATCGAGGTACCTGTGGATTCGGAGGAGGAAGCAGACGAGCCCATCGTCGAGATCCCGGTCGACGGAGACGAGATTGTCGAAGCAGTTGCGGAAGATATTGCTGAGGTTGCGGCGGATGTTGTCGAGGAGGCAGCACCCGTAGAGCCCGAGAAGCCCGCAGAGCCGGAGAAGGCTCCGGAGAAGAAGGAGGGCGGTTTCTTCAGCCGCTGGTTCTGATACGCGCCGCGCATGCCGCGCACGTGAAGATTTGCCTTTACATTTTCCGATGATGTGTTAAAATATTCCGAGGAATCGTCGATGTCGGCGGTTCCTCGGATTATTTATGTGTGACCCGGTTGCCGCGGAGGCAGCTTGCCCCGTGAAACGGCATTTTCACCGCAGGCAGGCAACATCGGGGACGGAGGAATCATGATTTCAGTATTGTCATTTTGGGAGAATTACATCACGAATCCGACACTGCTTCGGATCGTGACCAACCCTTATCTTTTGTTTGTCATCGGTCTGGTGCTGCTGATCAAGGGCGGCGACTGGTTTGTCGACGGTGCCTCGGGCATCGCCAAGAGGTATCATGTTCCGGAGCTGCTGATCGGTGCGACGGTGGTATCCATCGGAACAACGCTGCCGGAGGTCATGGTGTCCTCGGGCGCCGCGTTCAAGGGCATGGGCGACATTGCCTACGGCAACGCGATCGGTTCGGTCATCTGCAACACGGCGTTGATCGCGGCGGTCACGGTTGCAGTAAAGCCGTCTAAAACAGAGCGCAAGACACTGATCCTGCCGGTTGTCAGCTTCTTCCTGGCAGCGACCGTGTACTGCGTTGCCGCGTACGGGGTCGGACGGTTTACACGACCGATCGGTATCATTCTTCTCATGATGTTTGTCATCTACATGGTGATCACGATCCGCCAGGCGGTCGTCGGCATGAAAAGCGCACAGAAGGAAACGGTTCTGTCATCC
>CADBLW010000328.1 GCA_902795625.1 uncultured Lachnospiraceae bacterium
AATAAGTAAAAAACTCATTAAGATAAATGAATTGAGAAAGAGCCTTAAGAAATAGCAATAAGAGGAATTTGAGAACGCTTTGACAGTGTCCCTGTCAGGACAAAGAAAGGAATTTTACATGGGGGAACCCGGCAAACGAAGCCTCACCAGATTGCTGCGCAGCTGGTGGGGGAAACGAAACGAGGAGGACTACGACGAGGAGATCCTGTCTCTCGTCAATGATTACAAGGACCAGGGCGCCATCGAGGAGGATGAGGCGGAGATGATCTCCAACATCATGGAATTCTCGGAGACGCAGGCCAAGGATATCATGACCAACCGCACGAAGATCGAGGCATTTTCCACGGAAGATACTTTGGAAAATGTGCTTCACGCCATGCTCCACGAGAATTACTCGCGGTATCCGCTCTATGAGGACAACCTCGACAATATCGTCGGTATCCTGTACCTAAAGGACGTAATGATCGAGTATCTCGAGGGCGATAAGAACTGTCCGCTCACGAAGATCGCGAGGGAACCGTTCAATGTGCCTGAGACGATGCCGATCGACGCGCTCTTCGGGGAGATGCAGTCGAAGAAGATCCACATGGCCATCGTGATCGACGAGTACGGTCAGACGGCGGGTATCGTTGCGATGGAGGACATCCTCGAGGAGATTGTCGGTGACATCCTTGATGAGTACGACGAGGAGGACGAGGAGGCCAAGCGCTTCGGCGACGATCTGATCGTGCAGGGAAGCATCCCCATTGAGGAGCTGAAGGAACTGATCGACATTGAATTTTCCGAGGAGGACGAGGAAAATTTTGAGACGTTGAACGGTATTCTGGTGAGCCGTCTCGGACACATTCCGGAGGACGGAGAACAGGGCGAGATCCGGTACGGGGATTGGATTTTCCGTATCCTTCACTGCGAAGGCCGCAGGATCGCGGAGGTATCCGTGCACAAGGCTGCGCCGGAGGATACCGATCCGGAAGAGACTGATGAATAAAGCCGGATGAACGGCGCATTGCGGGACAACTCGGAAAAGTATGAAGATAACGATATTGACAGTGGGAAAAATCAAGGAACCCTTCTTCCGCGAAGCCGTTGCGGAGTACACGAAGCGCCTGTCGCGGTACGCGGACCTGCAGATCGTTGAGGTCGCGGATGAGAAGACGCCGGACGGAGCATCCGCAGCCGAGGAGGCGAAAATCCTGCAGACGGAGGGTGAGCGGCTGTTGCGCGCGTGGAAACCCGACGCGTACCATGTAGCTCTCGCCATAGACGGAAAGAGCCTTTCCTCGGAAGGCCTTGCGGCGAAGATCGACGAGCTGTGTGTCGGCGGCGTCAGCCATATCCAGTTTGTCATCGGCGGGTCTCTGGGGCTTTCACCGGAAGTGCTCCGGGCATGCGATTACCGGCTCAGTTTCTCGGCAATGACGTTTCCGCACCAGCTGATGCGGGTGATCCTGCTTGAGCAGATCTACCGGGCGTTCCGGATCCGCTCCGGTGAGCCTTATCACAAGTGAGAAGAACACAGTACTAAACGGGGGGCAGCAATGAAGTTTCGGCCTTGTATCGACATTCACAACGGCAAAGTCAAGCAGATCGTCGGGGGAAGTCTGCAGGACGCGGGCAGCCGTGCGGAGGAAAATTTCGTCTCCGAGCGCTCATCGACCTACTTTGCGAACATGTACCGCGAAGACGGCCTAACCGGCGGGCACGTGATCCTCTTGAACAAGAAGGACAGCCCGTACTACGAGGCGACGCTTGCCCAGGGCCTTGACGCGCTTGCTGCGTATCCGGGAGGCCTGCAGATCGGCGGCGGCATTACCGCGAAAAATGCATCCCTTTTCCTTGAGAAGGGTGCCTCTCATGTCATCGTGACAACGTATCTGTTCCGCGACGGTGAATTTTCCGTGGAACGGCTGTTCAAGCTTGCGGATACCGTAGGCAAGGAACACATTGTCATAGACCTCAGCTGCCGCAGGCAGTTTGATAATTACACCGTGGTCACTGACCGGTGGCAGCATTTTACGAAACTTGCCGTGACGCCGGAG
>CADBLW010000329.1 GCA_902795625.1 uncultured Lachnospiraceae bacterium
GCACCTCGTTTTCCGGAGCTTCCGCCCTTCGCAGGCGGTCTGATGGGCTACTGGTCGTATGATTACCTCGGGTACCGTGAACCGACGGTTCGCTGCAAGACCGTAGACACGGAGGAGTTCCGCGATGTCGATGTGATGCTGTTTGACAAGGTTATCGCATTTGACCATGTGAAGCAGAAGATCATCCTGATCGTGTGTGCACGGCTTGACGATGTCGAGGCGGGGTACAGCGAGGCGAAGAGTGAGCTCATGAAAATGGCGGAACTGCTTCGACACGGCGAGAAGAAGAACGAGCCGGCAGGACACCTGACAGGCGAGGTTACGGAGCTGTTCAGCAGGGAAGAGTACTGCAGGATGGTTGAGAAGGCGAAGGAGTACATCCGCGAGGGAGATATGTTCCAGATCGTGCTTTCGAACCGCCTGAGCGCACCGTTTGAAGGCAGCCTCCTGAACACGTACCGCGTGCTTCGCACCATCAATCCGTCACCGTACATGTTCTATCTCTCGGGAACGGATGTGGAGGTTGCGGGAGCGTCGCCTGAGACTCTGGTCAAGCTTGAGGACGGAGTGCTTCACACCTTCCCGCTGGCTGGAACAAGGCCGAGAGGCAGAACCATGAAGGAGGACGCGGAGCTGGAGTCGGAGCTTCTGCGGGATGAGAAGGAGCTGGCGGAGCATAACATGCTTGTGGATCTCGGCCGCAATGATCTCGGAAAGATCAGCCGGTTCGGTACGGTACGCGTCGAAAAATACCACCAGATCGAGCGCTTTTCCCACGTGATGCACATCGGTTCCACAGTGCGCGGAACGATCCGCGACGACTGCGACGCGCTCGATGCGATCGAGGCGGTGTTGCCGGCGGGAACGCTATCGGGAGCGCCGAAGATCCGCGCGTGCCAGCGCATCGCAGAGCTCGAGAACAACAAGAGAGGCATCTACGGCGGTGCCATCGGATACATTGATTTTACGGGAAATATGGATACCTGCATAGCAATCCGGATCGCGTACAAAAAGAACGGAACCGTGTTCGTGCGCAGCGGAGCCGGGATCGTAGCGGACTCCGTTCCGGAGAAGGAGTACGAGGAGTGCCGGAACAAGGCGATGGCTTCGCTTCGGGCACTGCAGCAGGCGCAGGAGGTGGACGAATGATCCTTTTGATTGACAACTACGACAGCTTTTCCTACAATCTCTTCCAGCTGATCGGCGAGATCAACCCCGACATCCGCGTGATCCGGAACGATGAGCTGACGGTGGAGGAAATCCGTGAGCTCGCTCCCGAGCGCATCATTCTCTCGCCCGGTCCCGGGCGGCCGGAGGATGCGGGCGTCATCATCGATGTGGTGAAGGAACTCGGACAGACGATCCCGATCCTCGGCGTGTGCCTCGGACATCAGGCCATATGCGCGGCGTTCGGAGCGACGATCACATACGCGAAGCAGCTGATGCACGGCAAGCAATCTGTCGTAAAGCTCGACACGGCGTCCACTCTCTTCCGGGGCTGCCCGAAGGAGACCGAGGTTGCGAGATATCACTCGCTCGCAGCGGATCCCGATACTCTGCCGGAGGAGCTGGCAGTCACGGCAGTCACCGCGGACGGTGAGGTGATGGCGGTTGCTCACCGCGACTTTCCGATCTACGGCGTGCAGTTCCATCCCGAGTCGATCATGACGCCGGACGGAGCGAGAATGCTTCGGAATTTTTTGAAACTGTAAAACATCTTCTACAGCAGTAGAATATAGGAATAAAGCAAAAGAAAAGGAGAACAAAACCATGATCAAGGAAGCTATTGTAAAGATCGTAAACAAGGGAGACCTCACCTACGACGAGGCATACACTGTAATGAATGAGATTATGAGCGGTGAGACGACGCCCACGCAAAATGCAGCATTTCTCGCGGCATTGTCCACGAAGAGCGCCCGCGCGGAGACGACCGATGAGATCGCGGGCTGCGCGGCAGCGATGCGCGATCACGCGACGCAGGTGGAGACCGGAATGGACATTTTCGAGATCGTAGGTACCGGCGGCGATAACGCGCAGAGTTTCAACATCTCCACGACAGCGGCGATCGTGGCGGCAGCGGGCGGAGTCAAGGTGGCCAAGCACGGCAACCGCGCGGCGTCCTCTTTGTGCGGTACGGCGGACTGCCTTGAGGCACTCGGCGTGAACATCCGGCAGAGCCCGGAACGCTGCATCGAGCTTCTCAAGGAGGTCGGCATGTGCTTCTTCTTCGCGCAGCTGTACCACAGCTCCATGAAGTATGTGGGACCGATCCGCAAGGAGCTCGGTTTCCGCACGGTGTTCAACATCCTCGGACCTCTTACGAACCCGGGACACCCGACGATGCAGCTTCTCGGCGTGTACGACGAGTACCTGGTGGAGCCGCTCGCGCAGGTTCTGGTAAGCCTCGGAGTGAAGCGCGGAATGGTTGTATACGGCATGGACAAACTCGATGAGATCTCCATGAGCGCACCGACGAAGATCTGCGAGATCCGCGACGGATGGTTCCGAAGCACTGTGATCACGCCGGAGGACTTCGGTTTTGAGCGCTGCACAAAGGATGACCTCAAGGGCGGTACTCCCGCGGAAAATGCAGCGATCACCCGCGACATTCTCGGCGGAGCCAAGGGCGCTAAGCGCAACGCGGTACTTCTCAATGCCGGCGCATCGCTCTACATCGCAGGCAAGGCGGAGTCCTTCAAGGACGGTGTTCGTCTCGCTGCGGAGATCATCGATTCGGGCAAGGCGCTTGAAACGCTCGAGAAGATGATCGAGGTCAGCAATCGTCCGGAATGATTTAAAACCGTGGCTAAGCACGGAAACGCTAAAGTATAAAGACAGGCGGGCAGGTAAGAATGATCACAACAAACAACACTGACGGTACTGCGGTCACCATTTTGGACCGTTTGGCGGAACACGCGCGGGAGCGCGTGGAGGAGGCGAAGAGAAGACTGTCCGAGGCGGATGTCCGCCGCATGGCGGAATCGCTTCCGAAGGGCACACAGCGTTTTGAGCAGGCGCTTCGCAGACAGGGTCTTTCGTTCATCTGCGAGTGCAAGAAGGCATCGCCCTCGAAAGGGCTGATCGCACCGAATTTTCCGTATCTGCATATCGCCCGTGAATACGAGGCGGCGGGAGCGGACGCAATCTCGGTGCTGACCGAGCCGAAGTGGTTCCTCGGAAGCGATGAGTATCTGCGGGAGATCGCAAACGCGGTATCGCTGCCGTGCCTGAGGAAGGATTTTACGGTGGATCCGTACATGATCTACGAGGCAAAGCTTCTGGGTGCTTCCGCGGTGCTTCTCATCGTGTCTCTGCTTGACGCCGCGGAGCTGCGGGAGTATCTTAGTATATGCGACAGTCTGGGGCTTTCCGCTTTAGTGGAAATCCATGACGAGGCGGAGGCTGAGACTGCGGTAGGCAGCGGAGCGCGGATCATCGGGGTCAACAACCGGAATCTGAAGGATTTTTCGGTTGATACCGGAAACAGCGGACGGCTTCGCGAACGGATCCCGCGCGATGTGCTTTTCGTCTCGGAGAGCGGCGTGAAAACCGCGGAGGACGTGAGGGACATATGCAGGATCGGTGCGGATGCGGCGCTGGTCGGAGAGACGCTGATGCGTGCGCCGGACATCAAGGCCAAGTTAGCGGAGCTGCGAAGCGGCGCAGAATTACGGTGATGGTATGACGAAGATCAAACTGTGCGGGCTTTCCCGCCCGCAGGATATCGAGGCGGCCAATGCCCTGGGGCCGGAGTACATCGGCTTTGTGTTTGCAAAGGGCAGCAGACGGTACGTTTCACCGGAGACGGCGGCGGAGCTCAGGAGCAAACTCGATCCGTCGATCCGGGCGGTCGGCGTGTTTGTCAATGAGGCGCCGGAGGAGGTCGCGAGGCTTTTGAACGAAGGCATCATCGATATCGCGCAGCTGCACGGCGCGGAGGACGAGGCCTATATCAGGAAGCTCCGTGAGCTGGCGGACAAGCCGGTCATAAAGGCTTTCCGGATGGATGCGGAGGACGCGGAGAGTGTGCCGGCGAGGGCATCGGAGTGCTCCGCGGACGCAATCCTGCTGGATTCCGGTGCGGGCTCCGGCATGACGTTCAACTGGAAAGCGCTGAAGAATTTTACGAGAGAATATTTCCTTGCGGGAGGGTTAAATCCCGACAATGTGGCGGAAGCGATCCGGGAGCTGCATCCGGCGGCGGTCGATGTCAGTTCCGGGATTGAGACAGAAGGACGGAAGGACGCGGCGAAGATGAGGCAGCTCGTTGACGCGGTCAGAAAGGAAGACGGAAAATGAGTAATCCCAACGGAAGGTTCGGTATTCACGGAGGACAGTACATTCCCGAAACACTGATGAATGCCGTGATTGAATTGGAGGAGGCATACAACAGGTATAAAGTTGATCCGGAATTTCAGCGTGAGCTGGCGGAGCTTTTAGAGGAGTACGGCGGACGTCCGTCGCGCCTGTACTACGCGAAGAAGATGACGGAGGATCTCGGAGGCGCCAAAGTATACCTGAAGCGTGAGGATCTGAACCATACCGGCGCGCACAAGATCAACAACGTGCTCGGCCAAGCGCTCCTTGCGAAGAAAATGGGCAAGACCCGTCTGATCGCAGAGACCGGAGCAGGCCAGCACGGCGTGGCGACAGCAACGGCAGCGGCGCTGCTCGGCATGGAGTGCGTCGTCTTTATGGGCGAGGAGGACACGATCAGACAGGC
>CADBLW010000330.1 GCA_902795625.1 uncultured Lachnospiraceae bacterium
AGCTCCGCCTTCTCGGGACAGTCGGCATGAGCGATCAGCATCGTCTGTGTCTCCGGATCCTTCGCCTCCTCGCGGAGTCTGCGCATCAGGTACTGCAGCGCATTTCTCGTGCCGCGCTCCTTGGAAACGACCGTGAGTTTCCCCTCCGGGTCGATCGTGAGCACCGGCTGTATCTTGAGCGCGCTTCCGACGATCGCCTCGATGGAATTCAGGCGGCCGCCTCTGCGAAGGTGCATAAGGTTTTCCACGGTGAACCACTGGCAGCAGCGCGCGATGTCATTGCGCACGATGGTCTCGAGCTCCTCAAGGGTTGCTCCGGCGCGATACGCTTTCGCGGCGTTGATGACGACCCAGCCCTCTCCGACGGAGGCACAAAGCGTGTCGATCACGCGGACCGTTCTTCCGGGGTATTCCTCCTCGAGCTCCCGTGCGATCATGGACGCCGTTGCGTACGAACCGCTCAGGCCGGACGAGAAACAAAGGTAAAGCACGTCCTTGCCTTCCTTCAGGCTCGCCTCAAAATACGAGTGATATACGAGCGGGTTGATCTGTGCCGTCTTCGGCATCTCTCCCGCTTCCAGACGTTCGTAAAATGTCTTGACCGACATCTCGCGCCCGTCAGGGTAGTGCATATATTCCGTCTCGCCGAACATGAACCCCATGGGAATGCATACCACTCCAAGCTCCTCGTAGGTGCTCGCGTCCAGATCCGCTGTGACGTCAGTGATCAATGTGTAATTATCCATCCGTGTCTCCCGCAACAATTCTTCCTATACTCAACTCATATCCCGCAGAACACGCTATGCCCCCGCCCCGCGAGACCGTACGAATCATACCACAAACTGTTGTAAAAGAAAACAAGAACTTGCAAGTTTATAAAAATGTAATTGCTTGCCGATACTCAGTGCAGAAAGATGCCAAGTACACCGTAAAAAATGATATCAATGAGCAGCGCCGCCAGCAAAATGCCGAGGAAAATGGCAATGATCGACTTCTTGCGGTCAAAATCGAAAAGCGATGCGATTAGCGACCCTGTCCACGCGCCTGTTCCGGGAAGCGGAATTCCTACGAAAAGCAGCAGGAACAGAAAATGTCCCTTCTCCGCACCCTCCGATTTTTTGCTCGCGCGCGCCTCCAGCTTCTCAACAATTCCCTTCATGATATTGTGTTCCTTCATGTACACAAAGATCTTCTTGATGAACAGAAGGATGAACGGGATCGGTATGATGTTGCCGATGATGCAGATGATATTGGCCTTCAACAGCGGTATCTGAAGAAACTTCGCGATTGCGATGCCGCCTCGGAGCTCGATCAGCGGGATCATCGACACAAGGAATACGAACACTTCCTTCGGCAACCAGCTGCTCAAGGTCGCGTTATACCAGTTGGCTACACTCTCCATGTAACTCCTCCACGCACAGATTGTTATCCGTGATCGGATTTCCGGTCAGCTCAGACATCAAAGTCCGAGAATGCGGCTCACGGTAAGCTTCATATCCTCCGTCCTGCAGACGGTATCATGCCGGATCGGTGCGGTGCGAAGCTCCGTGATCGCGGGCGGAAGCGCCACGTTGGCGACTGCCGACAGCCGGTCGATCAGCGTAAAATCCTCTTCCTCCGAAGTCTTGCCCTCGATCGCCGCCATAACGCTTCTGGCGAACTTGAACGGGCTTGCCGTCGAAGCAATGACCGTGCGGGTATTGTCCCGCGTACCCTTGGCAAACTCATGGTACACATGGCTTGCAACAGCGGTATGCGGATCGATCACATAGCCGGTCTTCTCGTAGAGCGTGCGGATGGCATCCGCAGTGTCCTCCTCGGTGGCGTAGCCGGAAGCGAAGTCCTTAAGGCCCTCCTTCATGGAGTCGCTGATATCGTAGATACCGCCCTCCGTGAGGTTCTTCATCAGCTTCGCGGTCACATCGCAGTCATCGCCCGCAATGTGGTAGATCAGTCTCTCCAGGTTGCTGGAGATCAGGATATCCATCGAGGGTGAGCTCGTCAGCACGAGCTCGCTGTTGCGGTCGTACCGTCCGGTCTCAAAGAAATCAAACAGAACCTTGTTCGTGTTGGACGCGCAGATCAGTCTGTCGATCGGCACACCGATCTTCTTCGCGTAGTATGCTGCGAGGATGTTGCCGAAGTTGCCTGTCGGCACGGTGACATGGATCTTCTCGCCGTCCTTGATATGCCCCTCCGCAAGGAGCTTGCAATATGCGTATGTATAATAAACGATCTGGGGAACCAGTCGTCCGATGTTGATGGAGTTGGCCGACGAGAACCGGAAGCCTTGATCCGCAAGCTCCCTCTTCAGCTCGCCGTCGTTAAACATCTTATTGACACCCGTCTGGGCATCGTCGAAATTGCCGGTGATCCCGATGACGGAGGTGTTGTCACCCTTCTGCGTCACCATTTGCCGCTCCTGGATCGCGCTAACGCCGTTCTTCGGGTAAAATACGATGATCTTCGTTCCCGGAACATCGGCAAAGCCTGCAAGCGCTGCCTTTCCGGTATCGCCCGAGGTCGCCGTGAGAATGACGATCTCGTCCTTGATCCCGTTCTTCTTCGCCGCCGTCGTCATCAGATGCGGCAGAATGCTCAGCGCCATGTCCTTGAACGCGATGGTCGCGCCGTGGAACAGCTCAAGGTAGTACGCGCCGTCCGCCTGTACGAGCGGTGCGATCACCTCGGTGTCAAACTTCTCATCGTAGGCCGCATCGATGCAGTGCTTCAGTTCCTCTTCACTGTAATCGGTGAGAAACAGGGAGAGAACCTCATACGCGGTCTCACGGTACGTCATCTGCGACATCTCGCGCATCGACTTTGTGAGCGTCGGCAGTTTCACCGGCACATACAGTCCGCCGTCGGGCGCAAGACCCTGCAGGATTGCCTGCGAAGCGGTAACTTCACCCGCGTCTCCTCTTGTACTTTTATACAGCATCTCCATACGATACTACCTCCGTTGCCGCCGGCCTTCACAGCCGACCGCATAATCCACGTCAGTATACCACAATCTCAGCCTTGATACAATCGGTATTTTAGCCAAAACGCGCCCCCGGAAACGCGTCCTCATGGGCAATAACGACACCTTCTTGTCTCGCTTGGCGTGCAACATCTCGAACTGCGTTTGCACAGCGCGCAAAAGCCACTCTCCGAACAGGTTTCGGAAAGTGGCTTTGTCTTTGCTTTATCGGAAAATGATGTCGCGATCTCTTCGCTTCTTTGCGTCACACAGTGCCTGTCGCATCGGAAATGTCAGAGTTTGAATCCCGTTCCTACAAACTGCGCGATATCGCGGCCGGTGTCGTCAGTCACATCCACGTTGATGACGGTGGTGCTGCGCCCTGTCCTGCGGCAAACCGCCTTTGCGGAGAGCTTCGTGCCCTTCGGCGCTCCCAGGTAGTTGATGCTCACCTGCTGTGCCACCGTAGGCCTGTGGATCTGGTTCGCGCACACGGCAAATGCAAAATCCGCCAACGTGAACATCACGCCTCCCATGATCCCGCCGTTGGCGTTCTGGTGCCTCTCGGTCAGCGTCATGTCGCAGATTGCATAGTTGTCGCCGAGCTCCCGAAGCTCCATGCCGTTCTCCGTAGCGAACCTGTCTCCCTTGAAATACTCTCTTGCTTCCTCCGTCGTAGCGAATGTGCCCATGTTATTTTCCTCAGTGTTATTGTTTATTTTTCAGATCTGCGCCGTTAGATCAACGTCATCCTGCGATGCCGTCAGACCTGCATCATCAGATCAGCGTCATCAGATCCGTGTACTCGCGTCCGAGGCTCGTCGCCACGTTCCTGTTGACGATCTTCCCGTCGTAGACGTTCGCGCCGTTGGCAAGACCTGCATTTTTCTTCATCGCAGCCTCAAAGCCGAGGTCGGCGATCATTTTCCCGTAACGGAACGTCGCGTTTGCGAGCGCTACCGTCGAGGTGTAAGGAACCGCGCCGGGCATGTTGCCGACACAGTAGTGAACGATGCCCTCCTCGATAAATACGGGATCATCGTGGGTCGTCACGTGCGATGTCTCGCAGCAGCCGCCCTGATCGATGGCGATATCCACGATGACAGCGCCCTTCTTCATGAGCTTGAGGTGCTCTCTGCGGACAAGCTTCGGCGTCGTGCCGCCGGGGATCAGAACGGAACCGATCACGAGGTCAGCGTCCTTTAAGCATTTGCGGATGTTGCCCTCGGTGCTCATCAGCGTCGTGATGGACGAACCGAAGATATCCGACAGATACGAAAGACGGTTGAGGTTCACGTCGAGAAGCGTTACGTTCGCGCCTACGCCGACAGCCGCTTTCGCTGCGTACGTTCCCGCGATGCCACCGCCGATGATGACGACGTTGCCCGGTGCTACGCCCGGAACTCCGCTCAGGAGAAGGCCGCGTCCGCCGAACTTCTTCTCAAGATATTTTGCGCCCTCCTGAATACTCAGGCGTCCCGCGATCTGGCTCATGGGACGAAGGCACGGAAGGTTGCCCGCCTCGTCGGTGATCGTCTCAAAGGCAACGGCCTTCACCTTGCGCTCCACAAGCGCGTCCGTAAGTGACGGGTTCGGTGCGAGATGCAGATACGTGTAAAGGATCTGTCCCTCTCTCATGCGCTCGTACTCGCACTCCTCGGGCTCCTTCACCTTGACGATCATGTCAGCCTGTGCCCAAACTTCCTCAGCATTTGCGATCAGCTTCGCGCCCGCCTCCGCGTACTCGGCGTCTGTAAATCCTGCACCCTCGCCTGCACCTGCTTCCACAAGCACGGTGTGTCCGCCATTTACGAAAGCGGAAACGTTGTCCGGTGTCAATCCCACGCGGAATTCCTGGTTCTTCAGTTCTCTGGTTGTTCCGATAATCATTTTAATCCTTCTCCTTTGTTTTGTTTCGCGGATAATAACCCCTTTCCGCAGGCATCCGCTCCCGCGCGCAGTGCCTTGTCAGACAGTGTATCATATTTTACCGAAGTCCGCCACTGTTTTTTGCCTTTTCACGTGTTTGACAAAGGCACAAAAAAGGGAAACGCCGGTCGCTTTACCGATCTCGTTTCCCTTATTTTCCGCTTTCGTTTATTTCCGTGCCCGCGATCTCTGCTATGATCGATCTGAGCTCCTCCATACGCTTTCGGATATTCATCGCGAAGGAAAGGTTCAGCTTCGCCTTCCGAAGGTTCTGAAGCGGCTCCTCGATCTTGAAATACCGGTCTCCCTCGAGATAGTCGGTCAGGTATCGCGCCGCAAGCTCCGCGGTAACCGCAAGGGTGCACGGCGCCATTGCTGCAATCTCGTCCGGAGTCAGCATTTTGTCTGTCTCGGAAAGATACCCCTGCGCGATGATCCGGAACTTATCCGCATCGATGCGCACGTCCGGCTCATCCTTGCTTCCGCCGGTGATCTTCGCCGTCGATCTCACCGAATCCGCAAAATCATACGCGATCATGCCCTCCATCACGGTGTCAAAGTCGATGACGACCGCTCCGTACGGCGGCTCTTCGGAGGTAAAGAGCACGTTGTTAAATTTGGTGTCGTTGTGCACCACACGGATCGGATACTCACCCGCCGCATAGCGCAGTGACACCTCACAGGCTTCCGCCTCAAGCTCCTTAAGAAGCATCAGCTCGCAGCTCACCTCCGCTGTCCTCCCGCAGACGTCCTCAGCCGCGGCGTTCCACAGCTGGCGGTACCGCGTGTACGTGTCGTGAAAGCCCCTCTCCGCTCCGCGCAGCCGCTTCGGCGGCAGATCCGACAGCGCCGCGTCAAACTGTCCGAACGCATGCGCCATGGCACTGAGAACGGCGGGATCTTCTGCTGAGACCGTAACCGCCTCAAGGTACTCCTCGACACGCCAGTACTCCGCAGCCGTATGTCCGTGCCTGCGGATCTCAAGGAATCTCTCCCCGCTCACGCCGACCGGGTACAGCTTCGCGGTGCGTATGCCCTTTCGGAGCAGGTGATCCGTCACGACGACCATGTTGCGCAGCATCACCCGCGGCTGCCGCACAGCTTCCGGGTTCAGCTTCTGAACGAGATACTTCGTCAGATGCGCGCCGTCACGAACGCTCACCCGGTAGGTCCGGTTGACATTGCCTCCGTCGAGTTCTCTCTCCTCGACAATGCTTCCGGCGATACCGTAGCGTCGCAGAATTGTTTCCGTAATCCATCCCATTGTAATCCAACGTTTCCCTATAAGGAAACGCTGATTCCATCAGACGATTTCCTCAGCGTTTCCGAAAAATTCACTCAATTCCGACGGAACTTACTTGATCTTCACAAGATGTCCGTTCTTCTTCATGGACTCGATGATCGCATCCACATGCTTCTCACAGATCTCGAAGGTCTTGGCCTCGGACATGACGCGGAGTACAGGCTCCGTGCCGCTCGGACGAAGCAGTACGCGGCCGGTGTCGCCAAGCTCTGCCGTGCATGCCTCAACCTGAAGCTTGACCGCGGGATCGTCCATCGTTGCCTTCTTGTCGTCAACAACGACATTCTTGAGCACCTGAGGGAACATCTCGCACTCCGATGCAAGCACCGAAAGCGGAAGCTGCGTCTCGATCATAACCATCATGACCATGATCGCCGTGAGGATACCGTCGCCGGTACGGGCGTATTTGCGGAAAATGACGTGGCCGGAGTTCTCGCCGCCGATCAGGTGATCATTTTCCTTCATGTTCTCATATACGAAGCGGTCGCCGACAGCGGTCTTCTCGTATCCGATACCGATGCGGTCGAGTGCCTTGTACAGACCGAAGTTCGACATGATCGTCGTAACAACCGTGTTGCTCGGAAGCTGGCCGTTCTTCTTCAGATGCTTCGCGCAGATGTACATGATCTGGTCGCCGTTTACAACGTTGCCGTTCTCATCCACTGCAAGGCAGCGGTCAGCATCGCCGTCAAATGCGAAACCGACATCAACACTGTTTGCCTTCACAAACTCCTGCAGGCCCTCAATGTGCGTGGAGCCGCAGCCGCGGTTGATGTTCGTGCCGTTGGGCTCGTTGTTGATCACGAGCGTCTTTGCGCCGAGAGCGTCAAATACGGAGCGCGCGATCATCCAGGAGCTGCCGTTGGAGCAGTCGAGAGCAACCTTGCGGTTCTCGAAGGACTTCGTAGCAACATTGGTCAGGTAGCCGATGTAACGGTTGCGTCCTGTGTAGTAGTCAACCGTGCATCCGATGTTCTCGCCTGTCGCGAACGGGATCTCCTCGATCTCGCCGTCAATGTACTTCTCGATCTCATCCTGAAGAGCGTCGTCCATCTTCTCGCCGTCGCCGTTCATCAGCTTGATACCGTTGTCGGTATAAGGATTGTGGCTCGCGCTGATCATCACGCCGCAGTCAAAGCCGTCCGTTCTCGTGATGTACGATACGCACGGAGTCGTCGTCACGTGCAGCAGGTACGCGTTGGCACCCGAGGACGTGATACCGGCAGCAAGCGCATTTTCATACATGTAAGAGGAACGTCTCGTGTCCTTGCCGATGACAATGCGTGCCTGTCCGTTCTGGCTGTAATGCCAGCCGAGGTACCGACCGATCTTAAACGCATGCTCCGCCGTCAAAACAACGCCGGACTCACCGCGAAAACCGTCGGTTCCGAAATACTTGCCCATAGTGTTATCCTCCTGATCCGGGTTCCGATGACACGTACGCCCTCAGTATCCCGGTTAGTTACAAATTAACCGTTGTAGCAAGCCTCGTCGCATACGAGCACAACATCGTCGTGCAGGTTGAGGAACGAAGCCGGGCAGCTCGTGGTCACAGTGCCCTTGAGCATCTGCATAACCGCGTCATGCTTGCCCTTGCCGTTAGCAAGGATGATGATCTTCTTAGCGGAAAGGATCGTGCCCATACCCATCGTGAGTGCCTTGGTGGGAACATCAGCAGCGCTTGCGAAGAAACGAGCGTTAGCGTCGATCGTATCCTCGGTCAGGCTTGTGATGTGCGTAGCGGGAACAAGCTCCGTATCAGGCTCGTTGAACGCGATATGACCGTTGCGGCCGATACCGAGAACCTGGATGTCAGCGCCGCCGAGGGAACGAACGAACGCCTCGTATCTCTTCGCCTCAGCCTCACCGTCAGCCGCGCTTCCCTGCGGTACATGCGTGTGGGTCTTGTCAATGTTTACTTTATCGAAAAGATTCTTGTTCATGAAGTAACGATAGCTCTGATCGTTGTCGGGGCTGATCGGAAAATACTCATCAAGGTTTACGGTGGTTACCTGCGAGAAATCAATCTCACCGGCCTTGTTCATCTCCGCCAGCTTCGCATACATACCTTCCGGGGTGGAACCGGTTGCAAGACCGAGAACTGCGTTGGGTTTCTTCTTCATGACATCGGCAACGATCTCAGCCGATTTTGCGGACATCTCCGCGTAATCCTTGCAAACAATTACTTTCATTTTGAATCTCCTTATTGTCTTCTTTTCGTGCATCCCTGCACAAGGTTAATTTTACTTCCTAAGCATAATGAAATCAAGGAAAAACTGCTTGTTTTGACGGGATTTTAAACGATATTTTATATTTTTTAACCGTTCGATAAACGGATTTTCACGAACGTTGAACGCACATTTTAGGTGCAACCAGGTCGCGCCCCGGAACGTGTCAGCAGAGATCTTTTCAAAATCAATTGGAAAATGAATAAAATATTAAGTTTTTCGATTCGGTACGGTCCGTGTGCAAATTTTTCAATTTTCCTGACGTAAAATTTTCCATTTCGTGTTTTTCACCGTTTTTGACGCTTTCAAATTTAATTGACACTTTTTTCTTTGGGTTGTAAGATTGTCAAGGTTAATGCAGAAAATCTCCGAGCACGCCTTCGAGGCGCAGGGTAACCGAACCCGAGAAGGCGTGCCCTCTCTCAACCAACTGCAACCGCAGCTGGAATATATAAAGTTGATTGTTTTTTCATTTTCTCTCTTCTCAATTTTATCGTGGAAAGACCGCTTCTAACGAAGCGGCCTTTTTGCTATAAGGGATAAGGAAAACAAGTTCAGAACCTATGCGAGAGGCAGCGATCATTGAAACACGTGTTTCAAATGATCGCTGCCTCTCGCAACATAGGGGCGGGAACGCAGTTTCCGCCCCCTCTGCATGAGCAAAAAAACATCTACATTTATATTTGTTCAAAGATGTTTTTTTGCGAATGAAGAGGGTTCTGAACTTCTACAGCGGAACGAAAGTTTCCGCCCCCTCCGCATGAGCAAAAAAGAGCGCCACCCTGCGTGACGCTCTTCTCTTTCCTACTACTTATATTTCACCCTTATCCTGTAATTCATCCTAGCCCCGTTCTCCGCCACCGTCGTCACAACGATCTCGTCTCCGTTGCCGGTCAGTGATTTCTTCCCGGTGCCGGTAACCTTGGTGCCGGAGACAACTGCGGTGGCCGCCACCGAAAGCTCCTTCGTGCCGGAAGGTACTGTCACGGTGTACTCAAACACATCGCATGAGAAGGATGCGTTCAGCGACAGGGATTTTCCGTCCGCCGTCTTGACTGTAAGGGTGCTCAGGTACGGGTTCGGGCTTCCGCATTTTCCGGGCTCCGGAACCGCGCTTGCGGGCATGTTGTTGTAGACGGGAATGGAGAAGGTGATCTCCATCGAATCCACCGCACCCATTTTCAGGTATGCCTGCGCGACCTTGTAGCCCTCGGACTTCGGCGCCTGTGCGTTGGACATGTACTGATGCGCGTACGTGTTCTTGCCTGTCACGTTGTATTTCTGCAGGTAGATCGTGTTCTGTCCGTTGCGGATGTAGGTGCTGCCGATGTAATAAGCGCCGCCTACGATCGCGTCGTACCGGTTGTCCCACGGAATCTTGCATTTTTCGTTGAGGGAAGCGTTGGTGCTGCCGTATTTTGCGTACTTGAGACCGTTGCGGATCGCGCCCAGCGCTGCCGTGGAATTGTATGCGCCGATGTTGTAGAAGTTGTAATATCCTTCAAAGCCTTCCACAGTACCGGTCGCGCTGAGGGAAAATGAACCGCCCGACGTGACCTCCTGCTTCACTCTCGACGCCAGATGATACGGGTTTACTCCGGAGTACGCTGCGGCCTCCATGAACGCCTGTGCGTACGTTACGGATCTCTCCTTGCCGTTCGCGTCAATATAGGAAAATACTGCTCCGTCCATCACGGTTCCCCGCAGGATCTTCTCAACGCCTGCCACCGTCTGTGTCTTTGGATCATAGGTGAGATCCTCGAACATGTAAATGTATGTATCGTCAAGCCAGTTTCTCGGGTCCATGTAATACTGCAGGCCCGCGGAGTTGATCATCATCCACTCCTTGCCGTCGAAGGACTGGAAGCGGCCGGTGCGCCAGTTGTAGGAACCCGGTGCGTAGGAAAGCCAGGAAATGCCTTTATTTTTCTCGATCAGATTGTTGCCGAGTGTGTTCTCTCCTTCGATCACGTCGTTCCAGTCGAGGCCGGTCTTGTACGCCTTGAATTTCCAGGTCGGATGCTGCTCGTGAAGCTTCGTAAGATACGGGATATAGCTCTCCGGGAAGCCTGCGTCACGAAGCTGCTTCGCGTACGAGGAATCCGATTTCTTAGCTGCGCTTCCGCTTCCGTGGAGCGAACCTGAGTTGTTGCTCTCGTTCAGCGGGTATTTTTCGGAGAGGGAAATGTAACTGCCGTACATGTAGCCGCGATACTCAAGGCCGTCAACGATGAGGACGCCCTCGTACCAGACGGCTCCGCCCTCCGCGTAGGCAAAGGACACCACAGTGACAGGCTGACCCTTCTCAACCGTGACAACCTTCACGTACTCCGTTCCCGGACCGGAGCGGATATTCAATGATTTGGCGGTGACTGTCGCTTCCACGACAGGTCTGCCCTTATTTTCCGAGACAGTGATCGACACCTTCTTCGGAGCCTCGGTCGGCTTGGCTGTAGACGTATCCGGCGCGCTTGTCGGCACTGCGGTCGGCGTTGCCTTCGGCGCAGAGGAGGCGCTTGTGATCGTCACAAAATTCCCGTACAGATATGCCTTCTTCGTAACTCCGTTCACGGGGTATTCCACGAGATACCATGTGCGCCCCTCGGAATCCTTCGAGGACCCGAGAACCGTATACTGCTCACCCTGGTACGCTTTGCCGAGCACGTCGCTGGCCGTGGTCGCTCCGCTTCGCACATTCATTCTCGTCGCGTTAACTATGGCGACCTTTCCGTCTGTTGAAGGCACCGGTGTCGGCGTCGCCTTCGGAGCTTCGGTCGGTGTTGCCTTCGGAGCTTCCGTTGGCGTTGCTTTCGGTGCGTTCGTAGGAGTGTTGGCCGGCTGCGGCGTAGGTGTTGCCGTCGGCTGTGATGACGCCGAAGTGATCGTTACGAAATTGCCGTAGACGTATCCCTGTTTGACGGCACCGTCAATGTTCACCTCAACCAGGTACCATGTATACCCGTCGGAAGCCTTCTCCGTACCCAGAACGGGCAGGCGGTCGCCCTGATATGCCTTGCCGAGGACATCGCTCGCGGTGCCGGGCTTCTTGCGCACGTTCATTCGTGTCACATTGACGACGGCTACTTTGCCGGTAGCCTTCTGCGTAGATACCGTGACTGTCGGTGTAGGTGTTGCCGTTGCTTTCTTGGCAGGCGTAGGAGTCGCCGTCGCCTTCTTCGCAGGCGTAGGTGTTGCAGTAGCCTTGGCCGTTGGAGCGGGCGTCACGGTGACGCCGGGTACATTTTTCGAAGCTTTAATGTAGTGCGACCACGCGTATCCGGTAACCTTCTTGCCGGAAACGGTCGCCTCCAGCTGGTACCAGACTTCGCCGTTTCCTGCCTTCGCGGTGCCGATGATCGTAACCGACTGATTTTTCGTAAGCGTTCCGAGGCAGGTATACTTGGATCCGGCGCCGGAGCGCAGGTTCAGATAGTCAGCTGTAACCGTTCCTTCGATCCGGTATGAGGTGCCCTTTGCAAGGGCAACAGAAACAGACGACGTTCCGCAGAACCCCGTCAGCGACTGCAGCATCAGTGCAAGCACCAACACTATAGCAATGCGCCCTGTTTTCCTCATAAACACCTCTCCCATTATATTATTTCTATTTTAATACGACTGCTGTAGAATTGCAAGCATTTTCCCACCCCGAAACTCCGCAACCAAAAAGAGAGTTGCCGCGAAAATGCGACAACTCTCTTTGGTTTTACTTGTCTGTCTCTTCAGTCAGTGATCAAATCTCGGATTCGCGCTTTCTGTTGCTGTACATTGCTGCGGAAGCAGCGATCATTGCAAGGAGCAGAAGAATGAACCATACGGTCACAGCGCCGGTATCGGACGTCTTAGGAGTATCCTCCTTCGGCTCTTCCTTCTTCTCTTCCTGCTTGGGCTCTTCCTTCTTCTCTTCCTGCTTCGGCTCTTCCTTCTTCTCCTCAGCAAACTTCGGAACAGTGATATCTACAGATACGGTACCGTCCTTGAAGTTCACGGTGATCGTGTGGGTGCCTTCGCCGAGGGACTTGATGTAATCCTTATGCAGGTTGAGCTTCAGGCTGCCGGATGCAGCATCGTATGCGTTAACATCAACAACCTTATCCTTGTAAACAAGGTTCATGAAGAGGGAGAACGTGATCTGATCATCATAGGAACGATGAACAGTAAGCTTCATGTCGTTCTCGCCGTCCCAGGTGGTGTCACCCTCAACGGTGTAAACCGGAGCCGGGTTAACAGCGATATTGTAGTTGCCGGTGATGCCCTGGCCGTTGATCGTCAGCGTGAGGCTTGCGATCGGCTTGGAGCTGTCGAAACCGGTAACCATCTCTTCCGTTACAGCAGTTCTCTTCTCGGTGCCGTCGGTCATCTTAACAACAACTTCAACACCGGTGAGATCGATCTTATCACCAACAAGATAATCCTTCTTTGCGTTGTCAAGACCGGTAAGGGAAACTTCCTTAACACCGGGTACAAGCTTGTCAACGGTAACTGTGGTCTTGGAAAGCTCAGTTCCGCAAACCTGGCATTTTACGACTTCATCATAGCTTCCTGCGGAAGTGTAGGTAGGATCAACCTTGTTCTCGTGCGTTGCAGCACCGGGCTTGTGATCCTTCATTGCGATCTCGATCGTCTTGCGGGAAAGAACCTCGCCGCAGATCTCGCAGTAAATTACGGTATCATAGGAACCCTTAGCCGTGCATGTGGAGTCCTTGAAGTTCTCGGTTACAGCAGCCTTTTCCTTGTGACCGTGTGCCTTAACGGTGATCGTCTCACGGGAGATGACCTCACCGCAGTCTTCGCAGTAGATCACGGAGTCATAGGAACCGTTCTCCGTGCAGGTTGCCTTCTTCTCATTCTCGGTAACAGCCTTGCCTGCTACATGATCGCCGGTAGCCGGGATCTCAACGGTCGTGCTGGACATCTTCTCGCCGCAGACCTTGCAGTAGATAACCGACTCATAGGAACCGGGCTTATCGCAGGTCGGCTCAACACGCTTCTCTTCCTTTGCCTCGCCGGGAACGTGACCCTTTGCCGGGATCGTCTCGGTAACGCTGGAGAGCTTCTCGCCGCATCCGACGCAGTAAATTACGGACTTGTAGGAACCGGGCTCCGTGCAGGTAGCCTCAACAAGGCCTTCCTGAACCGGCTCGCCTCCTACATGGTTAAGCTGAGGGATGGTAACCGTCTCGGACTCGTAGTAATCGCAGCCCTTGTTCTGACAGTGCTTAACAAGATCATAGGAACCTGCCTCTGTGCAGGATGCATTCTTCTTGTTCTCCTCGACAGCATTGCCGAGCTTGTGACCAAGCTTAGGGATAATCTTAGTCTCTGTCGAAGTGTAATCACAGTTCTTGCACTTCTTTACAAGATCATAGGAACCGTCTTCCGTGCAGGTCGCCGGCTTGACATTCGCCTCTACGGCTTCGCCGAGATCATGAGCCAGCTTTCCGTTGTTTACTGTCTCAACGTACTCTTCGTAATCACAGTTCTCGCACTTCTTATAAACGTCATACGTACCATCCTGCGTGCAGGACGCTTCTACTTCATTCTTCTTAAGCTCAATGCTCATTACGTGGCCGGCCGCCTTGATAACGCCCTCGCCGACCTTCTCAGAGTATTCGCAGCCGTCTCTCTGGCAGTCCTTCATAAGGACATAAGCGCCAGCTTCCGTGCAGGTTGCTTCCTTGGTCACTACCTGGTATTCCTCACCAAGATCATGTCCCAGAGCTTCCGTATTAACGGTCTCCTGAGCGTACTCTTCCTTGCATCTGCCGCAGAAGTAATGTACCTCAACCTCACCTTCTTCCGTGCAGGTTGCTTTCTTGATCGTATTCTCAACAGTCTTACCGTTCTCGTTGGTATGTCCGAGAGGCTGAACATTGATCGGTTCAGTACTGATTACAGTTTTGCACGTTTCACAGTACGACACTAAATTATTGTGACCGTATTCCGTACAGGTAGGCTCATCAACGACTACTTCCTCTGTTACAATTTTGTGATTACGGCACCACTTAGCGTAAACAGTAGTCTTTTCTGTGATCAGTTTATCAAAGTCAAACTCTTTCTTGCATTCCTTGTCCGAATACCATCCGAGGAACTGATGATCCGTATGACCGTTAAGGCAGACAGGATCAGCAGGCTTGCTCACCTTAGATCCTACCGGAATGCTTACCGTTTTGTTGTAGTAATATCCATGGTAGTATCCACCGTACGCATATACAAAAGTCACATCAACCGTCTCAACCGGCTTTTCCTTCCAGATCGCATACAGAACAGTATTGCCTTTAATCTTGGTGTTTTTGAAATCAAACGCTGTGCCGTTCTTGTTAGTGGACCAGTACTGGAAAATGTATTTCTCATCCTCCGGAACAGTCTCCGGGCTCGTTGCAAACTGGCCGCTAAGAACCTTCTGATCCTCCGGCGTATCGGAAGCGTTGCCCTTTCCGTTCAGGTCAAAGCTTACGGTATAAACATCAGCGAACTTCGCATACAGCGTCAAAGGAGCCGTGAT
>CADBLW010000331.1 GCA_902795625.1 uncultured Lachnospiraceae bacterium
CCCACCATGGAGTGCTCGGAGGTGCCTATCAGGTACAGGTCCTCGCCCTCGATCTTGTACATCATGCTGTCCATCTCGGCAAAGCTCATAACGCCGGTGACAACGTCGCTGCGGATCATAAACGGCGGTACATAATAGGTGAAGCCGCGTCCGATCATAAAATCTCGTGCGTACGACAGAACAGCGCTGTGCAGGCGCGCGATGTCGCCCTTCAGGTAGTAGAAACCGTTGCCGGCAACCTTTCTCGCAGCGTCGAGGTCAATACCGTTCAGACGCTCCATAATATCGGTGTGATACGGGATCTCAAAATCCGGAACAACGGGATCGCCGAAACGCTCGAGTTCAACATTTTCCGAATCATCCTTGCCGATCGGCACCGAAGCATCAATGATGTTCGGGATGACCATCATGCGCTTGCGGATCTCCTCTGCGTACTCGGTCTCCTTCGCCTCAAGCTCGGCGAGATGCTCGGAAAACTCCGTCACCTGCTTCTTCATGGCCTCAGCTTCCTCGCGGAGTCCCTTGGCCATCATGCCGCCGATCTCCTTGCTGATCTTGTTGCGCTTGTTGCGCAGATCATCGGCCTCCTGCTTTGCGGCGCGGCTCTTCGCGTCGAGTTCGATCACCTCGTCAACAAGCGGGAGCTTCTGGTCCTGGAACTTGTTTCGGATATTCTGCTTTACGATCTCGGGATTCTCCCGTACAAACTTAAGATCAAGCATCAAATGCCTTCTTTCCGCGCATTACACGCTTTATATAATCTTTCTTACTTACTGCATCGGCGTTCCCATGGGAGTTCCGCCGCTCTCCGCGCCCTCGTATTTGCTGAGGAGCTCGTCGATATCCTCCTGTGTGTTCAGAACCTGACTGAACGCGAAGGAGTACTTCTTGCCCTTGGACTCCATGTAACGGTAAGCGATCATGAACGTCGTCTCGTCGAAGTTCGTCAGATACTTCTCGTTGATCCTGCGGATCGCCTGGTCGATGGTCAGGTCGCCGTCACTGCACACATCGGAAAATACGGTGTTGAACGCGTCGTATACGATCCTCTCCTGCATCGCAAAATCCGAGGAGATATTCTGCTGCTGGAACGCGTACAGATATACCTTCAGCCAGGGGTTCATGGATGCGTACCAGGCGTACACGGTATCATACTTCTGGTTCATATAACAGATCTCGCGTGCCCATCCGGAAGAGAGATACGAGGCATCGACGATGCGCTTGATCTCACGGTCGGTGAGGAAGAGATTGTATTTTTCGCTGAACTTCTTGACGATCTTCGTGCGCTTCTTCTCCGCGGACGGAAGTCCGTAGGAGTTCGGCTTTTGATTATTGTAAATGCCTGAGTAGTTAATCGCATTGTTGTATGCGTTTGTCATGTTACGCGCCTGGTCCTGATAGGACGGAGACGACGTTCCCGCCGCAGGCCGCGTCACATAGCCCGTATAATACGCTCCGGGCTGTGCGGGATTGAACCCGCCGGGACGGGAATAATTGGTCGCGCCGTTTTGGCTCATCCCGTTCGTCCGGTAATTATTCACAGTCGAACCGTACGGCGAAGTCCCTGAGCTTCCGCCGATATTGTCCGCGCTGCGGTATCCGTTTGGCATTCCGTTGTTATACATATTTCGATTTACCTGCCCGTTCGTATTCTTATCGGATTTGGAACTCGCATTGATCGCCCATATGATCAGGAAGATCGGTAAAAGTCCGCAGGCGGAAAGAGCGATCAGACCGATGATCTTTCCCATGCTTATGGCACTCTTCCCCGCATTATTGCGCGCTCCGGTTCGTTTCAGTATCGATGACATGATCGCAAAAAATATTATGATTCCGATAACTGATCCCACAACAACCTCCAAAGCAACATTAGTCGCCTAATAAAACATTCGCCTAATTATACAATATTTCTTACTGTTTCGCAACACGCGCCAGCTCGCGATACGATAATTTTCCCCCGAATATGTCAAGCGCGCTTCCCACGGTATAGTCAAGCCTTCCTCGGCTGACCTCAGCGAACCGTTCAAGGGCTTCCATACTGTGGATCCCGCCCGCGTACGTTACGGGATTTCCTTCGTACTCCGCGAGCATGGCCACAAGGTCCTCTTCCATTCCGTTTCTCTTACCTTCCGAATCGACGCCGTGGATCAGGAACTCCGCACAGAACGGCTCAAGCATTTTCAAAAGCTCCGGCG
>CADBLW010000332.1 GCA_902795625.1 uncultured Lachnospiraceae bacterium
GAAACGCGCAGGGATCGATCCCGAGGAGCCGTTCGCGGGTGTTCCGAGGGAACGTCTTGAGAAGTACGCGGCCGGGCTTTCGGGGCTTGCGCTCAAGGTAACGGGACTTCGGCCCTACGCCCAGGCACAGACGACCTGCGGAGGGGTGCCTCTGTCCGAGATCAACCCCGATACGATGGAGATCAACGCAATTCCCGGGCTTTATGTCACGGGTGAGCTTTTGGATGTTGACGGAGCCTGCGGAGGCTACAACCTGCAGTGGGCATTTGCCACGGGAGCGGTAGCCGGAAGGGCGCTCGGAGGTACACGGAGGAACGCATGAGATCGGAGCGGGAGCCGGTATGTATCCGGCTGCAACAACTGCATATGCCCGTAACGCACACGCGGGAAGAGCTTAACCGATGCGTCGCCGCGAAGCTTGGGATACCGGAGGACGCGATGCTGTCCCTGTCGATCCTGAAGCAGTCCCTTGACGCCCGTAAGAAGCGCGAGATCGCCTATGTGTACGATGTCGCCGTCACGGTGGACGGAAAATGCCGCCTGCGCGGCAGGGCAGGTTCCGACTGGTCATACTATGAACCGAACCTGTATGAGCCGAAGACGGGCGGAAGGACTCTTGCAAAACGGCCGGTGATCATCGGTGCGGGGCCTGCGGGACTGTTTGCTGCATATGTGCTTGCGAAGGCAGGGTACCGGCCCGTAGTGATCGAGCGCGGCAAAGCTGTCACGGAGCGCGTCGCGGATGTGGAAAAGTTCTTCGAGACAGGAGTGCTGGATCCGAATTCCAACGTGCAGTTCGGCGTCGGAGGCGCGGGAACATTTTCCGATGGAAAATTAAACACTCTGATCAAGGATCGCGACGGACGCGGCAACTATGTTCTGAGGACTTTTGTTGAGTTCGGAGCGCCGGAGGAGATCCTGTACAGAAACAAGCCGCATATCGGCACGGACAGGCTTCGCGCGGTCGTGTCGGGGATGCAGGAGGAGATTGAGAAACTGGGCGGAACGGTGATGACGAACACCACCGTCACCGGCTTTGCCATAGAGGAAGGACGCCTCACTGCAGTGCATTGCGCGGGAGAGGCCGGAAGCATGACCATCGATGCGGAGGTCGCCGTGCTGGCGATCGGACACTCGGCGAGGGACACCGTGAAGTGGCTGTTTGAGAGCGGCTTCGCGATGGAGCCGAAGGCATTTGCCATGGGCGTGCGCGTGCAGCACAAGCGGGAGTGGGTCAACCGTACGCAGTACGGGGACGCCGCGGAGCTGCTGCCGAGCGCAGATTACAAGCTCACGCACACGTGCCGCGACGGGCGCGGCGTGTACTCGTTCTGTATGTGCCCGGGCGGATTTGTCGTAAACGCATCCAGCGAGCCCGGAAGGCTGGCGATCAACGGCATGAGCAACTTCGACCGGATGGCAGACAACTCGAACTCCGCGATCGTCGTGACGGTTACGCCGGAGGACTTCAAGGCGGATTATGAGAACCTGAGAACCCGCGGGACGAAGCTTCGGGAACAGGCACATACGGAGAGCCCGGAACTGTCGGTAATACATACGGATGGTCCGGAACTGTCGAAAATCCCGGAACCCCTGCTCGGTATGGAATACCAGCGAAGGCTTGAGGAGCTTGCATATATCGCGGGACGCGGTGCGATCCCCACGCAGCGCTACGGAGACTATCGCGAACGACGGGCGAGCACCGGCTGCGGCTTGATCGAGCCGGTCAACAAGGGCGCGGTGCACTACACGGAGCTTCACGAGTGTCTGCCGGAGTATATGGCGGAAGCCATCGGTGAGGGAATGGAGGCGTTTGACCGCTCGATGCCGGGGTACGGCTGCGATGACGCGCTGCTGCAGGCCATCGAGTCGAGGACCTCTTCGCCGGTCCGGATCAACCGTGACGAAAAGCTTCAGGCCGTCGGGATCGCGGGTGTTTACCCCTGCGGTGAGGGCGCCGGATACGCGGGCGGGATCATGTCAGCTGCCATCGACGGGATCCGCGTCGCGGAAGAAATCATGAAAAACAATTGACATTCGTTCTTTTTTCTGTAATATTCAGTTCTTAAAGGCTTCGGAACGATCAGACCGGAGCGTTTACGGAGGTACTGATCATGAATCGCAAAGAATTGATCGCTTCCAAGAAGCGGATCGTTGTTAAGATCGGATCCTCGTCGCTGGTGCATCCTGAGACGGGTGACATGGATCTCGTGAAAATGGAGCGTCTCGTCCGCATCATCGCGGACATCTCCAACAGCGGCAAGGATGTCGTGCTGGTTTCCTCCGGCGCGATTGCTGTCGGACGCCAGACCATGAACATCACCGAGAAGCCGAAGGAAAAATCCGTGAAGCAGGCATGCGCAGCCATCGGTCAGACCCGTCTGATGATGGTCTACCAGAGACTGTTCGCGGAGTACAACAAGGTGCCCGCGCAGGTTCTGATCACGAAGCTGACGATGATACACGATGAGAACCGGAGAAACGCGAGAGCCACATTTTCCGAATTGTTGAATCTCGGCGTGATCCCGATCGTCAATGAGAACGACACGGTCGTCACGGACGAGATCGAGTTCGGCGACAATGACACGCTCTCGGCGATTGTCGCGGCGCTGATCCACGCGGATCTTCTCATCCTGCTCTCGGACATCGAGGGCCTGTATACGGACGATCCGAGAGTCAATCCCGATGCTGAATTCATACGCGAGATTGACTACATCACGGATGAGCTGGAAGCGATGGCCAAGGGGCCCGGAACCGACGTGGGAAGCGGCGGAATGGCGACCAAGATCGCAGCGGCACGCATCGCCAACGATGCAGGCGCGGACATGATCATCTGCAACACCGGGGATATGCGAAATCTGCGCCGTGTCCTGGAGGGGCAGGAGGTCGGCACGATCTTCAAGGCTCACAAGAACGAGAATTTTCATCTGATCGACTATCTGACCAAGGAGCATTGACATGACAGAGGAAGCAATACAGCGCATCAACGAGCTCTACCACAAGTCCAAGTCCGTCGGGCTGACGGAGGAGGAGAAGGAGGAGCAGACGAGGCTTCGCACGGAGTACGTGCAGGCGGTCCGCAACAATCTTAAGAGCATGCTCGACAACATCGAGGTTGTGGACTGAGACGGCGCAGCGCATACGCGCACAGAACGACAAAGCACTTATGACATCTACAATTACACAGCGGAGGTCACAATGGACAAAGCAGAACTTCGGAAGGTTATGAAGCGCAGGAGAAGCGGTCTCTCGGCGGAGCGCATCCTCATGTACAGCGGCTGTATCGCGGAAAATCTCGTCAGCCGTCAGGAATATGCGGACGCGTCCGTGCTGCTCGCCTATGTTTCATTCAGCTCGGAAGTGAACACTCATTTTCTGATCGAGAAGGCATGGCGCGACGGCAAGCGTGTTGCCGTTCCGAAGTGCGTGGATGACAGCAAGCTGGAGTTCCAGTATATCCGTTCCTTCGATGACCTTGCGCCCGGCAAATTCGGCATCCCGGAGCCTGTGACCGGCGACTGCGTGGAGTACGCGGAGGAGGACAAATGCCTCCTGCTCCTGCCCGGGATCGCTTACACGGACAAGGGTGACCGCCTCGGTTACGGCGGAGGATACTACGACAGGTATCTCAAAAAGCATGATTCGATCCCCCGCGCGATGCTCGCGTACAGTCTGCAGAAGGCCGACACGCTGCCGGTGGACGAGAAGGATGTCCCGGCGGACATGATCATCACGGAGATCGGCTGCATTGAGACTAGAAATCGGAAAATGGCATGAGTGAGGCCCTGAAAGGGTCTGTGACGGGAAGGAGAACAGGTATGAATCTGATGATCAAGGGAAGAAAAGCGCAGGAGGCTTCGACACAGCTTGCGATGCTTGCGACGGAGCAGAAGAAGGAAGCGCTGTTACATATCGCGAAGCTTCTCCGCGAGAGCAAGGAGGAGATCCTCACCGCGAACGCGAAGGATGTCGAGAAGGCGATCGAGAAGGGCGTGAAGGACTCGCTTGTGGACCGTCTGCGCCTTACAGAGGCACGCATCGACGCCATGGCGGAAGGACTTGAGCAGATCACGGAGCTTGAGGATCCGGTAGGCACGGTGCTTGCGCAGTGGAAGCGTCCGAACGGACTCCGCATCAAAAAGATCCGCGTACCCTTCGGAGTGATCGGCATCATCTACGAGTCCCGTCCGAACGTGACCGTGGACGCCTTCGGCCTGTGCTTTATGTCCGGCAATGCGGTTATCCTGAAGGGCGGCAGCGATGCCATCACCCGCAACCTCGCCCTCGGCGCGATCCTCAGAAGAGGCCTCGCGGACTGCGGGATCACGGAGGATGCCGTGTACGTTGTGGAAGATACGGACCGCGAGACGACGAAGCAGCTCATGAAGCTGAATCAGTTTGTCGACGTACTGATCCCCCGCGGAAGCGCGAACCTGATCAACTCGGTGCTTGAGAACAGCACGATCCCGGTGATCGAGACCGGTACCGGCAACTGCCATATTTACGTCGACGTGAAGGCCGACCTGAAGAAGGCCATTGACATCATCATCAATGCGAAGACGCAGCGCATGGGCGTGTGCAATGCCTGCGAATCGCTTGTCGTACACCGCGACATCGCCGGCAAATTCCTGCCGATGCTCGCGGAGGCTCTTGCTCCGTACAACATCGATATCCGTGCGGACGAGGAGGCCCGGGCGGTTGTCGGAACATTTTCCGAGGCCACCGAGGAGGACTTCGGAACGGAGTATCTCGACCGGATCATCAGCGTGAAGACCGTTGGCTCCGTCGAGGAGGCCATCGCTCACATCAACCGCTACCACACGAAGCATTCCGACGCGATCATCACGAAGGACTGCAAGGCCGCGGACCTGTTCCTGCGCGCCGTGGACAGCGCCTGCGTCTATGTGAACGCGTCTACGAGATTCACCGACGGTTTCGAGTTCGGCTTCGGAGCGGAGATCGGCATCAGCACGCAGAAGCTGCACGCGAGAGGACCGATGGGCCTGGAGGAGCTGACCTCCTACAAGTATCAGGTTGTGGGCAACGGACAGGTCAGAGGCTGAGACTTGGTTTGACGGACAGCTGCGGAGAAAGACGCGCAATAGATGCCTGACAGGGCTGTCTGTCTCGTAAATATTCGATAGGATCACGAACGGTCACCGGGTGATATGTATCGCCTGGTGACCATTGCGGTTATGAAGGAGGGAGTATGGAGCGATCGAAGGAGCTGTATGCGGAGCGCGTGCGTTCCCTTGCGCCTGCGGACGAGCCTGAGCGCCAGTATTATTTCATCGATGTTATGAAGTCCGTGCTCGCCGAGAAGGAGAGCCGGATCGGACGGAAGCTCACGATGAACGTCGTCACCTTCGGCTGCCAGATGAATGCGAAGGATTCGGAGACGCTCTCGGGTATCTTAAGCGCCATCGGTTACGAGGAATCGGACAGCGAGGAAGCGGATCTTGTGCTGTACAACACGTGTACGGTCCGGGAGAACGCGAACACCCGTGTCTATGGGCGCATCGGGTATCTCGGCAACCTCAAAAAGAAGAACCCGGAAAAACAGATCCTTCTGTGCGGCTGCATGATGCAGGAGCCGCAGGCGGTGGAGAAAATCCGGAAGAGCTACCGTTTTGTCGATGTGATCTTCGGCACGCACAACATTTTCAAACTCGCTGAGCTTCTGTTCGAGAGAGAGGTGCGCGGAGAGCTTGTCATCGATGTGTGGGACAAGGCCGCGGGGATCTTCGAGGATCTGCCGAGAAGAAACAAGTACGGCTTCAAGGCCGGCATCAATATCATGTACGGCTGCAACAATTTCTGCAGCTACTGCATCGTGCCTTACGTGCGCGGCAGGGAGCGTTCCCGCTCGGCCGCGGACATTGTCGCCGAGGCAGAGCATCTCGCTGCAAACGGTGTCCGCGAGGTGATGCTTCTCGGGCAGAATGTCAACTCCTACGGGAAAAATACTCCTGACGGGATATCATTCGCGCAGCTTTTGCACAAAGTGAGTGAGGTGGACGGGATCCGCCGCATACGATTTATGACGCCGCACCCGAAGGACCTTTCGGATGAGCTGATCGAGGAGATCGCGGCCAACGACAAGGTGTGCAAACATGTTCACCTGCCGCTGCAGTCCGGAAGTACCACTGTCTTGAAGGCGATGAACCGTCACTACACGAAGGAGCAGTACCTTGACCTTGTTATGAAGATCAGGGAGCGGATTCCCGGCGTGGCCGTGACGACGGATATCATCGTCGGCTTCCCCGGAGAGACCGAGGAGGATTTTGCGGAGACGGTGGATGTCGTCCGCAAGGCAGGCTTTATGGCGGCATACACGTTCCTGTACTCAAAGCGCACGGGCACGCCCGCAGCGAAGATGGAGGGACAGGTGCCCGACGATATAGCGGGAGAGCGGTTTAAACGTCTTCTGGCGGCTGTCGGCGAGGTGAGCGCCCGCGAGGCGCAGGTCTATGAGGGTAGAACAGCGGAAGTTTTGTGCGAGGAGTACAAGGCGAAGGAAGGCCTGATGACCGGAAGATTAGACAACAATCTGCTCGTTCATTTTCCGTGCGAAGAGCGCCTTTTAGGGGAGCTCGTGAGCGTGAAACTGGACGAATGCAAGGGATTCTACTATCTGGGAACGCTTCGTTCTACTGTTGTATAACTTTTTTTCGGTCAGCCTTGACAATTGAATATCGTTCGTATATTATAGTAATGTTGGATTTTTCTGACGTTTTAGAATTACAATTGAATATATGGAGGTGCAATTCATGCCAGAAGCATTTTTCCCGATTCTGGTTGCAGCTCAGGGCGGCGTTTTAGTGCCCGTTCTGATCGCTGTATTTGTCACCCTGATCGTTACCGCCATTGTTGCTATTGTTGTGAGCCTGAAGATCCTTGTTCCTCTTCGTATGAAAGAATATGAGGCTGAGGTAGGATCCGCGGAACAGCGTTCGAAGGAGATCATCGACGACGCTAACCGCAGTGCTCAGAAGATTGCCGCAACAGCGAAGAAAGAGGCTCTTTTGGAAGCAAAGGAAGAGGCTCTGAGGGCAAAGAACGAGTCGGATCGTGAGATCAAGGAGCGTAGAGCCGAGGTCCAGCGATACGAGAAAAGAGTGACGCAGAAAGAGGAGAATCTGGACAGAAAGCTCGAGTCCCTGGAGAAGAAGGAAGCCCGCATGAACCAGAAGGAGCAGGATCTCGACCGTAAGCTTGAGGAAGCGAACGAGTACTGCGAAAAGCAGATTGCGGAGCTGGAGAGAATCTCCGGACTTACCTCCGATAAGGCTAAGGAATATCTTTTAGAATCTGTCAAGGAAGACGTTAAGCATGAAACCGCGGTAATGATCCGCGAGCTGGAAACCGAAGCCAAGGAGACGGCAGACAAACGCGCGAAGGAGTTGATCGTCAATTCCATCCAGAAGTGCGCTGCCGATCACGTGGCGGAAGCAACCATCTCGGTGGTGCAGTTGCCGAACGATGAAATGAAAGGTCGCATCATCGGTCGCGAGGGTAGAAATATCCGTACGATCGAGACGCTCACCGGCATCGATCTTATCATCGATGATACGCCGGAGGCCGTGATCCTGTCCGGCTTTGATCCGATCCGCCGCGAGGTCGCGAGGATCGCGCTTGAGAAGCTTGTCGTGGACGGTCGTATTCATCCCGCACGCATCGAGGAAATGGTCGATAAGGCACAGAGAGAGGTGGAGAACATCATCCGCGAGGAAGGTGAGGCCGCTGTCATCAAGACAGGTGTTCACGGACTTCATCCGGAGATGGTCAGACTGCTCGGAAAGATGAAATACCGTACCAGCTACGGTCAGAATGCGTTGAAGCATTCCATTGAGGTTTCCCTGCTGTCCGGTCTGCTTGCCGGAGAGTTGGGTGCGGATGTCCGTCTCGCAAAGCGCGCAGGTCTTCTTCATGACATCGGCAAATCCGTCGATCATGAGATGGAAGGTACGCACGTTCAGATCGGTATCGATATCTGCAAGAAATACAAGGAATCGCCGGTTGTCATTAACGCGGTCGCCTCTCATCACGGCGATTGCGAGCCCACATCGATCATCTCGTTTATCGTGCAGGCGGCAGACACGATCTCCGCAGCACGCCCGGGCGCACGCCGCGAAACTTTGGACACTTACACCAACAGACTGAATCAACTAGAAGATATTGCCAACAGCTTTAAAGGAGTGGAGAAATCCTTCGCCATTCAGGCAGGCCGGGAGGTCCGTGTTATGGTCGTTCCCGAGCAGGTCAGCGATGATGATATGGTTCTCATCGCGAGAGAACTGTCGAAGAAGATTGAATCCGAGCTTGAGTATCCCGGACAGATCAAGATCAGCATGATCCGGGAATCCAGAGTCACCGATTACGCCAAGTAAGAGAACCGCAGAAGAATTATAGATTATCTTCGCGGAGATACTTGCTTCGGTGCATCAGAATCGCAGTAAACAAATCAGGGGCCGAACAGAAATGTTCGGCCCTTAATTCATGCGCGCTGAGCAAACCGAGTGAAACGAGGTTTGCGAATGTTGTTACGGCATCGGTCCGATGTGGAAAATGCCAATATACCATGCGTTTTTCCGCGTTTTTTCGTTAAGTTTTTTCGGGAAATAAGGCTTGCCTTTTTTGATAATGTATACTAAAATGCAATTTGTATTGTATACATGTCGACACTTTGTGTGTACTAAATGAAAGTGAGATTGAAATCATGTCGTTATCGCTCTCGGTGAAAGGACTTTCCGTCAAACCGTCATCCACACTTGCAATCACGGCGAAAGCCAAGGAACTTCGCGCGCAGGGACTCGATGTTGTCGGGTTCGGAGCGGGAGAGCCGGACTTTGACACTCCGGTCAACATCCGCAATTCGGCCAAGGAGGCGCTTGACCGCGGTATTACCCGCTATACGCCCGCTGCCGGTATGCCGGAGCTTCGCAAAGCGATCAGCCGCAAATTCGAGCGTGTAAACGGACTTCATTATGCGCCGGAGCAGATCATTGTCAGCAACGGAGGAAAGCACGCGCTGACCAACATTTTCCAGGCGATCCTTAACCCGGGCGATGAGGTTATCATCCCGAGCCCGTTCTGGCTCAGCTATCCCGAGATCGTCAAGCTTGCGGACGGTGTGCCGGTGTTCGTTGACTGCGGTGTCGAGGACAGTTTTAAGATCACGCCTGAAAAGCTTGCGGCGGCATGCAATGAGAAGACAAAGGCGCTTGTGCTGAATTCTCCGAACAACCCGACCGGTATGGTCTATACGAAGAAGGAGCTGGAGGCACTCGCGAAGGTGATCGTGGAGAAGGACATCTACGTTGTGTCCGATGAGATCTATGAGAGCCTTGTCTATGAGGATGTTGATGTTGTGAGCATCGGCTCGCTCGGTGAGGATATCTACAACCATACGATCACATGCTGCGGTATGGCGAAGGCGTATGCGATGACCGGTTGGCGTATCGGTTACACCGGAGCTCCGCTGCCGGTAGCGAAGGTGATGGCGAGCATCCAGAGCCATCAGACGTCGAATCCGAACTCCGTCGCGCAGTACGCTTCCGTGGAAGCGCTTGACGGCCCGCAGGAGTCCGTATTGGCGATGCGCCATGAGTTTGACCGCCGCCGCGTTTACATGTGCGAGCGGATCGCGAAAATGCCGTATGTGAAGGCGGTTACGCCGAAGGGAGCATTTTACGTGTTCGTCAACATCGGCGAGGTGCTTGAGAAAAATTACAAGGGCGAGAAGGTCGGAACGGTGGAGCGTCTGGCGAAGATCCTGATCGAGGATTATCTCACGGCTGTGATCCCCTGCCGTGACTTCGGCCGCGAGGATCATGTGCGTCTGTCCTATGCCATCAGCATGGAGCAGATCGGAAAGGGACTCGACCGGATCACGCAGTTCCTCGCAGACCTTACGGACTGATCAGACAATATTCGGATAATATAACAACAGCGGCCTCGCGGGCTATGTTCGCGAGGCTGTTTATTTTTCGGAAAATGCATCGGTGAACGCCCGGGATGCTTCGAAATTGCGTGAAAGTGTACACAAGACCGTCTGTTTTTGGTATAATAACAGTTACAGCAATGTTCCTGTCTATGCTGCCGATCACCACCGACACGGAGGAAATGCGCATGAGAATGTATGATATCATCACCGCGAAGAAGCGCGGAATGGAACTGACGGACGAACAGATCGCCTTCTTTGTTGACGGTTTTACAAAGGGCGAGATCCCGGATTACCAGATGTCCGCCCTGTTGATGGCAATCTGCCTGAAGGGTTTGAATATGCGTGAGACAACGACACTCACCATGGAGATGGCGCAGAGCGGCGACATGCTCGATCTCTCGGCAATCCACGGAAAGAAGGCGGACAAGCATTCCACGGGCGGCGTGGGAGACAAGACGACGCTGATCGTAGCGCCGATCGTGGCTTCCATAGGAATCCCCGTGGCGAAAATGTCGGGCCGCGGCCTCGGCCATACAGGCGGCACGATCGACAAGCTGGAGAGCATTCCCGGGTTCCGTACGACGCTCCCCGGCGACGAGTTCATCCGCAATGTGAACGAGATGAAGCTCGCGGTGGCCGGACAGAGCGCAAACCTTGCGCCCGCTGACAAAAAACTGTACGCGCTTCGTGACGTCACGGCGACCGTGGACAACATTTCCCTCATTGCTTCCAGCATCATGAGCAAGAAGCTTGCCTCCGGAGCCGATGTCATCGTGCTCGATGTAAAGACCGGAAGCGGCGCGTTTATGAAGACCTACGAGGACTCCGCTGCGCTGGCGCAGACGATGGTGACGATCGGCAACAACTGCGGAAGGAAGACGTACGCGGTCATCACGGATATGAACCAGGTGCTCGGGCGCTATGTCGGAAACTGGCTTGAGGTTCGCGAGGCGATGGAAATCCTCTCAGGAGTCGGCGACGAAGAACTCAGGCTTGTGAGCGTCACTCTTGCCTCGTACATGATCCTCGGATGCGGAAAGGCGGAGACGTTTAAAGAGGCGTTCGCCATGGCGGAAAATGCAATCGCAAGCGGCGCGGCAATGGCGAAATTCCGCGAGTTCGTGGCGAGACAGGGCGGGGACGTGAGCTTTGTCGATCATCCGGAGACAATGCGTGCCGCCGCGATCGAAATGCCCGTATACGCAGCTCAGAGCGGCTGCATTTCCGAGATCAACGCGGAGGAGGTCGGCATGGCGAGCCTGCTTCTCGGCGGCGGAAGAGAGAAGAAGGAGGATGCCGTTGACCCGATCGTCGGTATCCGCGTGGATAAGAAGGTCGGCGACCGGGTACAGGAGGGCGATCTTCTCGGCGTCCTCTACGCCAATGATCCGGTCAAAGCGGAGGCGGCTAAGGAGCGGTTCCTCGGGGCATACCGGTTCACGGAAGAAACCGTGCCTCCGGTGGCGCCGATCTACGGGTATGTGGACGACAACGGTGTTCACAGCGGCACGATCTGAGCCGCGTTCTGATCGAAGGGAGCATTTTCCGCGATATTGTGTGACGAGGGCACGGAAAACCTCCGATTTTTGCTAAATAACCACAAATGCTTGCGTTTCCGGGGGATTTGTCCACCACATATTGTTGACAAATCCCCTTTCTTTGTTTATAATCAGTATGATGTGGTGTATACTAACGGAGTAACAATATGTTGGGTTGGATATTACTTGCCATAGGAATTGCTGCCGTCGGGTTTGCGGTGTATCAATACATCGCGCAGAGGCTTCTGCAGGTCGTTTCGATGACTGTGGATCCGGTGCGCGCGGACCGGTTTGCGGGAAAGCTTCCGGGGACGATCGTCGTGTTCTCGGACCTGCACAATCACCTCTTCGGCAAGGACAATGAGAAGCTGGTCAATGCGATAGCTGAGCAGAAACCGGATGTCATTCTGATCCCCGGGGATCTTCTCGTGGGACGGAAGGAGCACTTTGAAGTTGCCTCGAGGCTTCTGCAGCGCCTTGCGAAGCTGGGAAAGCCGATCTATATCTCCCTCGGCAACCACGAGAGCGGTACGATGCAGTATTTTCCGGAGCTGTATGAGGAGTTCCTGAAGGATACGGTGCACGACAACATCCACATCCTCGACAATCAATGTGAGTATTTTTCGGAAAATGTGGCGATCTGCGGACTGACGCTTCCGATGGAGGTGTACGGAAAGAGAGGACGCCGGTTTGCCGTGACAGCGGATGACATGGCAAGGATCGTTCCCGTGCCGAAGGAGGATGACTTCCGCATCCTGATGGCCCATACGCCGTACTACTTCGATACCTATGCAGAATACGGCGCGGATCTTGTGCTGTCGGGACACATTCACGGCGGGATCGTGAGACTCCCGCTGCTCGGCGGACTGATCTCGCCGCAGATGGAACTGTTCCCGGAGTACGACGCGGGAATGTACCGGAAGAAGGACACGGTCATGGTCGTGACAAGAGGGCTGGGAACGCATTTTCCGCCGATCCGCATAGCCAACCGGCCGGAGCTTCTGGTGCTTCATTTTCCGAAGAAGGATGCGCAGGAGTGATCCGAGCCGTTTGAATTGAGAACAGATGATAACCGGAAACGGTAACAGATAAAAGTACTGAGCGAACATCGCCCGGATACGGAAAGGAGGCTGTCATGGACATTTCATTTACCCTGGAAGCGTTCGAGGGGCCGTTGGATCTTCTGATCCATCTGATCGAAAAGAACAAAGTGAACATCTATGACATCCCGATCGCGATGATCACGGACCAGTACATGGAGTACGTATCGGAGATGCAGCGCCTGCAGATGGACAACATCAGCGAGTTTATGGTGATGGCGGCGTATCTTTTGAAGATCAAGTCGCAGATGCTTCTTCCCGCGCCTGTTGCCGAGGAGGAGGGAGATCCGAGAGCGGAGCTTGTGGAGCGGCTGCTGGAGCACAAGATGTATCAATATGCTTCGCAGGATCTCAAGGACCGTCAGGTGGAGGCGGCGAGACATCTCTACCGTGCGCCCGATGTGCCGCCTGAGGTTGCGGCATACGAGGAGGAGGTTTCCGCGGAGGAGGTCATCGGTGATCTGCAGCTCTCGGAGCTGAGCCGGATCTTCCGCGACATCATGAAGCGGCAGGAGGCGAAAATCGACCCGATCCGAAGCGCATTCGGACGCATCGAGAAGGAGGAGATCAACTTCCGCGACAAGGTGATGAAGATCCAGGAGTACGGCATCGAGCATAAGCATTTTTCGTTCCGAAGACTGCTGGAGAAGGCGACCGACCGGATTGAGATCATCGTTACGTTCCTCGGCATCCTCGAGCTCATTCACCTCGGACGCATGCTGATCCGTCAGAACAGGCTGTTTGATGACTTTGAGATCGATTACGTGGCAAATGATGTCGTTCCGATCGAGTCGTTTGCGTAAGGCGCTTTGATGATTAAGAACCGGGAGGGTTGAGATACCCATGACAGATAAAAAAGCGGCCATCGAGGGAATTCTCTTTACGATGGGCGA
>CADBLW010000333.1 GCA_902795625.1 uncultured Lachnospiraceae bacterium
ACAAGCCCTCCGGTGAGGGCGGAGCCTCAACAACTCCGACGGGGACGACGGCAGCCGTCACGGACACGCCGGTGGTGACTTCTGTTTCGCAGGAGACGGCGGAACAGTATTACGCGGCGGCCTATGACTTGCAGATGTCGGGGGATTTCGAAGAGGCGTATGGAAAGTATTGCCTGGCTCGTGGCTGGCTGACTGGGGATGAGAAGATCATCGATGCCATGGTTGAGCTTGTGTCGTACTTTTATGAGAAAGGTACACCGGAGGATACACACAGGGCATTTGAACTGTGTCGGCAAGCTTCCGAATGCGGGAGCGTCAAGGCGGACAATTTGCTTGGGGGGTATTACCTGGAAGCCGACCGTGACAAAAAGAGTGACGGCACCGGCCGGGTGGATACGAACTATAACGGGGTCATGATCTCGCAGGATCTGTATGAAGCGATCGCATTTTACGAAAGATCGGCGAAGAAAGGCGATGCCATCGCCCTGTACAACCTCGGGCTCATTTTTGAAAATGAAAATGATTACTACACGATAACGCCGATCTACAGCCTGGCGCTCACATATTACGGAAAGGCGGAGCAGGCAGGGCACGCGAACGCGGCGAAGGCACGGGCGCGGGTGCAGGAGAAGCTGCAGGACGATGCGCCGTGACCGCCCGGTAACGATCACGGGATAATGTCGGGCGACCGGCGTGCTGCGAGTCAGTGCAGTACAACGCCGGTTGACCGGCGTGTAAAGGGGGAGGACATATGATCTGCGAACGATGCGGCACGGGCAATCCGGATTTTGCGGCTGTCTGCGAGCAATGCGGGGCGCTTCTGCCGAAACAGGAACCGACGACCGAGAAGAAGCGGAGAAGTATTCTTGATCCGTTGGGGAGAAAGAAAATCCGTTGTTCCTACTGCTGGTACGAGAATAGGTTCGGAAGCAAAACCTGCGCGCAATGCGGAATGCCGCTCTCGTACGTGCCGTACCCGGAGAGGGAAGGCGAAGGCGAGGAGTATGTGGAGCAGGAGGAACTGGCGGAGCGGGAACGCGAGAGTGCTGAGATGCGGTCCGCAGTGGAAGAGGCAATTGCGGAGGAGCTCGATAAACCGGAGACCAACCCGGTTCCGGAGGGCATGATCCGGTGCAGGAACTGCTGGCGGGACAACCCGGATACGGCGGCATTTTGCGAGTACTGCGACCAGAAACTGGATCGTCCGCGCAAGAAGCCCGGTTCCGGGGACGGGGAACCCGCCGAAACCGTTGTGTGCCGCGTGTGCGGCAGGAGAAACGACGCGGATGAGAAGGTGTGCTATTACTGCGGCGAAAGCCTTTACAGAGCTCCGATTCAGGAGGAAAATGAATACTCCAAGCTTTTCTCCGGGACCATCACGGCGTTCCAGAAGGCGCATGCGCTGGACCTTCTGGAGGAGCAGAGAAAGCGCGAGGAGGAGCAGGAGAAGATCGAGCGCTCAAAGCACCGCGGCCCCGTGAACTATGCCGTTCCCGGGAAGAAACGCTGCCGCTCCTGCTGGTATGACAATCCGCTGCGAGCGGAACGATGCGAAAAATGCGGTGCTTCGTTAGGCGGCAAAGCCCCCGGCAGGGGGAAGAGCATCATCGACAAATGATATGCGGTGAGAAAGCGTTTTGTTGACGAATGATGTGCTGCGGGGGGTGACAATGCCCGATGTGAGATTACAGGGGGAGAACGATGAAATGCACAAATTGCGGCAAGCAACCGCGCGTGGTGCAGTATGATGAGGACGATGATGACGAATCGGTTATCAGTGCCTTTAGAGGCCTGCTGAGGGATGCCTCTAAGCCGCAAATGCCCCTGAACCAGGTGCCGGACTTCAGTCAGTCCGAAGCCGCTCAGATACGATGCAGAAAATGCTGGCAGACCAGTCCTCCCGGCTCAGTCACTTGCCAGCACTGCGGGGCCCGTCTGCCTTCCGAGATGAAGATCCTGCCCACCGGCCGCCCGGTCTGCACCTGCGGATACAAAAACCTTCCGGGGGTGTCGGTCTGCCTGATGTGCAAAGGCGCCGTGGTGAAGAGATGCGCCGGCTGCGGATGGGAGAATTCGTACAAGGCGGTCGTCTGCGAAAAATGCGGACAGATATTGGAATAGTGTAAGAGGCAGCTCTGCCGCTCCGTCGGCAGGGCTGTATTTTTCGCCGACAGGTCTGCGATTTCCGTAAAAAAGCCGTTATTTTCCGTGTTGACATGATCGGAAATCCGTGGTATAGTCCCAATCAGCGAAATAAATTCAATTCTTAAGGAGGTAATTGATATGTACGGCATGAATGCAGTGATCAAACTGAACAACACATCGTTACCTCGGGAATTGGAAGCATAAGGAGTCTGTCTGTCCGTTTCAATATGTTTCGATTGCTCCCGTGGCGGTTTGTCACGGTATTTTTTTGCCCAAAATACACTTCGCTGTTAGTTCCTTTAGCAACAAAGCAACCAAACAGAAAGGTTAAAAGGGTGGAAAAAATGATTCGATTGAAACGATACCTATTACAGATGGACAATGCAACTGTGAACTACCGCGAGATGTACGAGGCGGAAGTCATGATTCCGGCGAGGACTCCGGGCAATCCGGGCGACCTTCCGGCGTTTGACAATGACAATACGTTCTGGTACGGAGAGTACTCATTTACCGTGGGGCTCACCAACAAAATGTCGTTGGACAGACCGACAATCCTGTGCCGGATCCCGGCGGAATGCCTGGGGATCGACACATATGAAACGACGGTGGCGGATTATTGCTACCGGGAGTTTATTCCGTATCTGGAGGCGATGAACGAAGAGCTGTACAACCGGCACAAGCCTCCGGAACAGACGGGGTACTATTACATGGCTCACCCGGGCGGAGAGGTTCTGGAACGGAACTCGGCGTATTTTGCGATGAGACCGCGAAAGGATTATTGGAACGGGGGCGGAAGAAGCATCATTCATTTTCCGCCGGAGCAGGTCGGACCGCCGCAAATGTGCCTGTGCATGCGGTTTCAGGTGCAGCTGCCGCGAAAGCGGATCAAGAAGACGATCTCGATGCTGATCGGAGACATGCCGCAGGCGGTGGAAGCGTTTGTCGATCACTTTGACCGCGCGGGAGTCCGCGACGTGATCAAACTGGCAAACAAGCAGCGGGAACTGCGGGAGTGGCTGAAGACGAGCGAGTATTGCGCGTTTCTGGCGAACGGAAGCATTTTGCCGAGAGAAGCGAAGACCGAATTGCCGATGGAAGGCGCGGTGCCGTTCGCGGCGCCGCCGGACGAGGAGATCGAGGCGTGCGGGATCCGCGGCCTCGGCATCCGAAAGGGTGTCACGGTCATCACGGGCGGCGGATACTCCGGAAAATCCACAATCCTCGACACGATCGCAGGCTGCATTTACGACCACGTGCTCGGGGACGGGCGCGAGCTGTGCGTGACGGACAAGACCGCCATGTCGATCGCCGCGGAGGACGGACGTTGTATCAAGAACATTGATATCTCGCCGTTTATCTCGTGGCTTCCCGGCGGAAATACGGAGGATTTTTCGACGGACCACGCGTCCGGCTCCACGTCACAGGCGGCCAATATCCTTGAGGCGATCGACTGCGGTTCGAAGCTTTTGCTGATCGATGAGGACCGAAGCGCTACGAACTTTATGATCCGGGACCGACTGATGAAGGAACTGATCCGAAGAGAGCCGATCACGCCGTTCACGGAGAGGGTGAACGAGCTGTACGAAACATGCGGAGTCTCGACGATCCTGGTCATCGGCGGAAGCGGCGAGTATCTCTCTGTCGCGGATACGGTCTACATGATGGACGAGTATTCGATCTACAACGTGACGGAAACGGCGAAGGCGCTCGG
>CADBLW010000334.1 GCA_902795625.1 uncultured Lachnospiraceae bacterium
ACCGAAGGGATTTTCCGCAGCTGGAGTTATGGCGGGGATCCGCAAGAAACTGAAGAAGGACATCGCGCTTGTATACAGCTCCACACCTTGTGTGGCGGGTGCGACGTTTACTACAAACCGTGTCAAGGCAGCACCGGTTACCTGGGACATGGAGATATTGAAGAACGGCAAGCCGAAGCATGCGGTGGTTCTGAACTCCGGTATTGCCAACGCCTGCATGGGCAAGCAGGGCGTTGACGACAACTACGCGATGGCATCCGCCGCGGCAGTCGCGCTTGACTGCCAGCCGGACCAGGTATTTACCGCATCCACCGGTGTCATCGGTCAGCCTATGCCCATGGATGTTATCGTTCCGGGCATTGAGGATGCCGCAAAGCGTCTGGGCTGCACGGATCGTGACGGCCAGGAGGCCGCGGAAGCGATCATGACCACGGACACGATCTCCAAGACGGTTGCCTGCCAGTTCACGGCAGAGGACGACATCGAGATACTTCTCGGAGGAATGAGCAAGGGCTCCGGAATGATCCATCCGAACATGGCAACGATGCTCTCGGTTGTGACGACCGATATCAACATCGACGAGGCGCTTCTCCAGGAGGCAGTCTCCACGGTTGTCGCCGACACGTTCAACATGATCTCCGTAGACCGCGACACCTCGACGAACGACACCTTTATCGTGCTTGCAAACGGTATGGCCGGCAACGAGAAGGTTACGAAGAAAAACAAGGTATATGATGATTTCGTGCTCGCGCTGTTCATCGTCTGCAAGGATCTCGCAATGAAGATGGCGGGAGACGGCGAGGGCGCAACGAAACTTCTGGAGGTCAAGGTCCGCCACGCGCGCACCCATGAGGACGCTGTCAAGATCGCGAAGGCAGTCATTTCCTCGAACCTCGTGAAGGCTGCATTTTACGGAAGCGATGCGAACTGGGGTCGTGTGTTGTGCGCGATGGGTTATTCCGGCGGCGAGTTCGATCCCGACAAGGTTGACATTTACCTGCAGGAGGGAGATGACCGCTACCTGCTCGTCAAGGGCGGCATGGCCGTCGACTACTCCGAGAAGAAGGCGACGGAGCTTCTCTCGAAGCCGATGATGACCTTCCGCATCAACTGCAACGACGGATATGAGAAGGCGACAGCGTGGGGCTGCGACCTGACCTATGATTACGTGAAGATCAACGGAGATTACCGTTCCTGACAAACAAACCATTCGGAGGCTTTTACATGGAAAATATCAACAATATGATGGATAAGGCGCAGACTCTGATCGAGGCCCTTCCCTATATCCGTGAGTTCAGCAACAAGACCGTCGTCGTAAAATACGGCGGCAGCGCCATGCTCGACGAGGATCTCAAGAAGAAGGTCAGCCAGGACATTGCGCTTCTCAAGCTGGTCGGAATGCATCCGGTGATCGTTCACGGCGGCGGCAAGGAGATCAGCAAATGGGTCGGTCTCATGGGCAAGGAACCGCAGTTTGTGAGCGGCCTGCGCGTGACGGACGCGGACACGATGGAAGTCGCCGAGATGGTACTGAACAAGGTGAACAAGAGCCTTGTACAGCTTCTCGAATCCAACGGTGTTAAGGCTGCCGGCATCAGCGGCAAGGACGGCAACATGCTTACGGTTCGCCGCAAGACCGTGGACGGCCAGGACATCGGCTTCGTCGGTGAGGTGAAGGGTGTCAACGCCAATCTGATCAACACGCTTGTCAAGAACGGCTATGTTCCGGTGATCGCGCCCATCGGTATGGACGATGAGTTCCAGACCTACAACATCAACGCGGACGATGCTGCATGCGCGATCGCTGAGGCTCTCGGCGCGGAAAAACTCGCGTTTCTCACGGATATCGAGGGTGTCTATAAGGATCCGAAGGACCCGTCGACTCTCATGTCCGTGCTTACGCTCTCAGACGCGGAAAAGCTCATTGCGGACGGTTACATCGGCGGCGGAATGCTTCCGAAGCTCAAGAACTGCATTGACGCCGTAAACTGCGGCGTGTCCCGCGTTCATATTCTCGACGGACGCAGACCTCACTGCCTGCTTCTGGAGTTCTTCACGGAGCGAGGCGTCGGAACCGCGATCATTGACGATGTTCGCGAGGGATGGCAGAGCGATATGGAATAAACCGGTAATCGGAGGAAGTACTATGACAAAGGAAACCGTAATTCAGGAGGCCGAGGGCCTTCTGATGCACACATACAACCGTTTTCCGATGGTTTTGGACCACGGCGAGGGCATGTACCTGTACGAGACGGACGGAACGAAGTATCTCGATTTCGGCTCCGGCATCGGCGTCTATGCGCTCGGATACGGAAACAAGGAATACAATGAGGCGCTGAAGGGGCAGATCGACAAGCTTCTTCACACATCCAACCTGTTCTATAACGAGCCCGCCCTCGAGGCCGCAAAATGCGTCTGCGAAGCCACGGGAATGGACCGCGTCTTCTTCACCAACAGCGGTGCGGAAGCTGTGGAGGGCGCCATCAAGATCGCCAGAAAATACTATTTCAACACCCGCGGAAGATCGGACAGCACGATCATCGCGATGGATCATTCATTCCACGGACGTACGATGGGTGCGGTTTCCGTGACAGGCAAGGCAGCGTACCGCGAGCCCTTTGAGCCGTTGATCGGCGGTGTTAAATTCGCCGAGTTCAATGATCTTGCTTCGGTGGAGGCTCTGTTTGACGATACGACCGCCGCGGTGATCATGGAGACGCTCCAGGGCGAGGGAGGCATTTTCCCGGCTGATCCCGAGTTTATCAAGGGCGTGAGAAAGCTCTGTGATGACCACGACGCGCTTCTGATCCTCGACGAGATCCAGTGCGGCATGGGCAGAAGCGGAGCAATGTTCACCTATCAGAAGTACGGTGTCACACCGGATGTGGTGACTCTTGCGAAGGCGCTCGGATGCGGTGTGCCGGTAGGTGCATTTGCCGCGAAAGGTCGCGCCGCGGAGGCGCTTGTTCCGGGAGATCACGGTTCCACCTACGGCGGAAACCCCTTCGTCTGCACGGCGGCCAAGGCCGTGTTTGACCAGTTTGAAAAGCTTCAGCTCACAAAGCATGTAAACGAGGTTGCTCCGTATCTCTGGAGCACGCTGGAGGCTGTTAAGGAGGATTTTCCGTGCGTGACCGATCATCGCGGCATCGGCCTCATGCAGGGGCTGCAGTTTACCTTCGCACCGGGAGATATCGTCAAGGCAGCGCTTAAGAGAGGACTGATCCTGATCGCTGCGGCATCCAATGTCATCCGGTTCCTTCCTCCGCTGATCGTAGAGAAGGCACAGATCGACGAGATGGCCGGGATCCTTCGGGAGTCCATCGCCGAAGTCGTATCCGCTCAGACCGGCAAATGATGCATATGTAGAAAATAAAGCACGGAATTTGTTGCATTTTCCGTGCTTTTTCTTGTTGTCTAAGGAGCATTTTTCGGATATAATAAATCTGCTGTGTGGAGCGCGTCGGAAAGGATTGATGCTTATGTTGCGCAAATGGATTCCGATCGCGTTGATCGCGCTTGCGGTTCTTGCGGCAGGCGCAGTCTATATGTTTCAATACGGGAAGGAGGACGACCTTGTTTTCAAAGAAAGAACCGAAGAAACAGAAGAAGGTCTCCCTGCCCGTGAGGATCTTCCGTCTGATCCTGAAGGCAGTGTGGGCAGTGGTGAAGCTGTTTCTGCTGATCCTCAAGGTACTGCCGTTTGCGTCCATGTGTGCGGATCGGTTCGGGAAGAAGGAATCTACTTCCTGAGCGCTGACGCGAGAGTCGCCGACGCGGTGGAAGCCGCAGGAGGCTTTGCGGACGATGCTTCCACGACGTACTTAAACCTCGCGGCAAAGCTGTCCGATGGGATGAAGGTGTATGTGCCGTCGGTTGAAGAACTTGCGGACGGGAGCTTCCCCGACGTTGGCGGAGCAACCGTCGCGGATACAGGACAGAACGCGGGCGAAAGCGGAAAGATCAACATC
>CADBLW010000335.1 GCA_902795625.1 uncultured Lachnospiraceae bacterium
ATGAGCAACAAGTATTTTGACGGAGTCGTGAGAAAGACCGGAGTGACGGAGGAGGTCGACGACGATCTCAAGGCCGTTGTGACCGGTACGGCGGCGCGCGTGGCGGCGAAGATGGACAACCTTCGCGTGGCCGACGCCATCACGGAGATCTTTGCGCTGTTCAAGCGCTGCAACAAATACATCGACGAGACGACGCCGTGGGCGCTCGCTAAGGATGAGGCACAGAAGGACCGCCTTTCGGAGGTTCTGTACAATCTGACCGAGTCCATCCTGATCGGCGCGTCGCTTCTTGCGAGCTTCCTGCCCGAGACGGCGGACCGCATTGCGGCACAGCTGAACGGAGCACTTCGCGGATGCGAGGAGCTCGACAAGTTCGGTCTCTACGAGAGCGGAACGAAGGTGACCGCGACGCCGGAAATCCTGTTCGCGAGAGTGGACTGGAAGGAGATCGAGCCGAAGATCGCCGAGATCCGTGCGGCCCAGAAGGCGGAGTACGAGGCGGAACAGGCTCGCGTGGCAGCGGTCTATGCGAAACACGGAAAGACGCCGCAGGGAACGCCGATCGCAGCGGCAGCGGCTGATACATCGAAAAATGAGACATCTGTCGCGGCAGGTAACAGCACCGCGGAGGCAGCGGTTGACGGCGCTGAGGAGGCGGTTGTCGACGTGGAACCGAAGGCAGAGATCTCCTATGATGATTTTGCGAAGCTGCAGTTCCGCGTTGGCAGGATCCTTGCCTGCGAGGAGGTTCCGAAGTCGAAGAAGCTGCTGTGCTCGAAGGTGCAGGTCGGCAGCCGCGTGCTGCAGATCGTGTCCGGCATCAAACAGCATTACAGCGCTGCGGAGATGGTCGGCAAGCGCGTGATGGTGCTCGCAAACCTGAAGCCGGCGACGCTGGCGGGGATCGTATCCGAGGGAATGCTTCTCTGCGCGGAGGATTCCGACGGCAATCTGTCGCTGATGACACCCGAGAAGGCAATGCCCGCGGGAGCGGAGATCCTTTGATCTGACGGAAATACGGGGCGGGGGCGCTATGCCCCCGCTTTTTGTGCGCCCGTGCGATCCGTCGGAGACACAAATAAGGCCCCGCCTGCACGGCGTTTCCCCCGTTTCAATCGATTGGCGCTTGCGCCAATCGCCGCCGAATGCGCGCCCGCAAAGCGGGCATACCTTTGCGCATTCGTGCGATCCGTCGGAGACACAAATGAGGAAACGCCTGCACGGCGTTTCCTCATTTGTTAAGTTTGTGTTACGATTCCTATGCCCGCATTGAAAAATAAGGCTTGATGATATATATTGATATGGGTTTTTATCTGCCCGGCAAGGGGACTGGGAAAAACATACTGCGAATGTTGCGCGGAGGTAGTTATGGCAAGGTTTTGGAAAGAGTTCAAATATTCGCTGCGAATGCGAAAACATCTATTCTTTCTGTTAATGATCATTATGGGGTTGGTGTCGGCGGTATATCTGTTCCGGGAGAGCCTGGAGACTTCGCTTGAGAAGGCTTTTCCGAACGAGTACGGCCTCGTCACGGAAGGAAAGACGGAGGCTTATCACATCGAGGGCTCCTATGCTGAGCATGCAACCGCGAAGGACGTGGACATCCAGGCCGAGCTGACGATCAACCGGTCGCTGCACGACGCTGCATGGATGGACTATGAGGAAGGCTTCCTCTATGAGCTGTATGTGAAGGATTACACCGGCCCGGACAAAGCCGTGATCGGATACGGCACCGACAAGCTTGACGCGAACAAGGCCGTGGATATGGATAAAGGCAAATACGGTAAGGTTCAGTCGGCATGGCTTTCCCAGGAAGTGCTGGACGCGGCAGGGTTCGGCGGACTGACGAGCCGGCTCTTCTCCGCTTCGAGCAGTTACACCGAGAGCCTGTATGTCATGCTCGGCGCGGGTATGCAGGGCGGCAAATACGACGCCGGTACGAAACTGACGCTCCGCGTTGAGGGAGTGAAGATGGAAGCGGTCGTACTCGGATTTATGGATCCGGGAACGACATTGCTGGTAGGAAATGAGCCTGTGTGTCTTGATTTTTACGTGGTCTGCCCGCTGCTTGACCTCTCCGAGCTTTACGGAGGAGGCCTCGGCGAGACGGGGATGCCGACCAACACGGATCCGATCTATATGCAGGATACGCTGTTTACTGAGGACGGGCATTTTGAGGATACCGAGACTGCCCGCAGGGAGATCGAGAAAGACAATGTCCGTTACGTGGCTGCCAAGTGCCTCTGGATCACGGATGAAGATATCGCTGCGCTCGACGAGGTCCCGGGTTGGCTGCAGACGCTGAGCAACACCAAGGCGACGGGCGGAATGATGTCGGCGTGGTTCGGCAACAACTATCAGGAGGCCGGTCTGACGAGAGGCAAGAACCTGACGGCGATGACGCTCTACGACGGCAAGAAGACCATTGTGTGCAACGGTTTTATTCCGGAGGGTGAGACGTTTACACTCGGTGATAAGACGTTAAATCTTGATGAGTATATCGTAGTGGCGCTCAAGACGTCGGACAGCTCGAACACGTCCCAAGACGATAAGAACGCCGATTCGGATGACGGAGAGAAGGATAAGGAGAGCGGGCTTCAGGTTGAGCAGCGCACGCTTCTGTTCCGTCTGCTGGTGAAGAAGAACAGCGGTGTCATCCGCACGAAGTACACGGCGGATGAGTCCCAGGTCAAGCTCGAGACGATCCTTGAGGGAGCATGGGAGAACTACCAGAAGGATAACCCCGATCTGGAGCGCACTTCGACCTACAAGGTGAAGGAAGCGGACAAGCCGGGCAGCGTGATCTATCGCGACAAGATCCGTGAGGTTCCGAAGAAGCTGACGAAGATCGATTCCATCGGCTACATTGTCTGCATCGCACTGCTGCTTCTCTACGTTGTATACAAGTTCTTCAAGGGCTCGGATTACTATACGGCGCTCGTTCTGACGGGCGACACGAAGCTTGAGATCGTGCTTTTGTTCCTCGCGGAACTTGCGGTGCTCTTCGTATTTGCCTGCGGACTTGCGTTCGGCCTGTCGTGGGTTGTCTGCAAGCTGTTGGGCCTCGGAGCGGTTGTCATTAAGCCGATCATCACGAAAAACCTGCGCATCGTCGCGATCCCGTTCGCGGTTGTGGTTGCGCTGGTCATCGCCAAGGATTTCGGCAAGATTTTCCGCAGACGGTAAGCGGTGTGAGGGCACAGGAGGATACCGGTTATGGCATTTGAGGTGAAAAAACTCAACAAAGCGTTCGGCATCGGCGGCGCGCGCCGCAGGGTTGTCAAGAATTTTTCGATGAAGGTGCTGGACAATGAGATGGTGGCGATCGTCGGCAAGAAGGGCAGCGGCAAGAGCACCCTTATGAACATGCTCGGCGGTCTGATCCGCCCGGACAGCGGCACGATCACCGTCGACGGACATCGGATCTATTTCTGGAATCCGTTCCAGAGAGCGATCCTGCGCAACAAGCGCGTCGGTCTTGTTCCGCGCGACTCGCTGCTGATCTCCGACATGACGATCTATGAGAACCTGCTGCTCCCCATGGGACAC
>CADBLW010000336.1 GCA_902795625.1 uncultured Lachnospiraceae bacterium
TATTCCAGACCGAGAAGGCCATGGAGGAGGTCGGCGACAAGCTGGATCCCGCTCTCAAGTCTGAGGTTGAGGCTGATCTGTCCCACCTGAAGGATCTCATTGCGAAGAGCAATCCTGAGGTCATGAGCGACGGTGAGGTTGACGACATCAAGGCCGCTAAGGAGAAACTTCTGAATTCCGCTCAGCAGCTGTTCAGCAAGATGTACGAGAACATGCAGCAGGCACAGGGCGGCCAGGGCGCAGGCCCCGATATGAGCGGCTTCACGCAGCAGTCGTCCGGCGGAAACAATGACGACAACGTTGTGGACGGAGATTACAGAGAAGTTTAAGCAGTATTTAACCTGTCCCGCGGGTCTTCGGACCTGCGGGACAGTGCAAGGGCGGTTGAATCGGGCATGGAAATGACGCTGGACCATTTTCCGGACCGGTTCAATCGTTGTATGTTAAGAAAGTAACCGGGATGCCTGTTAAGGCTGCCGGGTAGGAGCTGTATATGGCTGATAAGAGAGATTATTACGAGGTGCTCGGCGTCTCCAAGACCGCTTCGGAGGAGGAGATCAAGAAAGCGTACCGAACCCTTGCCAAAAAATATCATCCCGATGTCAATCCGGGAGACAAGACAGCCGAAGCCAAGTTCAAGGAGGCAAGTGAGGCGTATTCAGTGCTGAGCGATTCCGAAAAGAGAGCCCAGTATGACCGCTTCGGACATGCCGCATTTGAACAGGGCGGTGGCGGCGGATATGATTTCACGGGTGATTTCAGCGACATTTTCGACATGTTCGGTTTCGGCGACATGTTCGGAGGCGGCCGTCGTTCACAGAACCGCAGCAATGCCGCAAGAAACGGTGCAAGCGTTCGCGCTACCATCAGGATCACCTTTGAGGAGGCCGTGTTCGGCTGTGAGAAGGAGTTGGAGCTGAGCTTTAAGGACACCTGCAAGACGTGTAACGGTTCGGGCGCAAAGCCCGGAACAAGCGCGGAAACCTGCAGCAAGTGTAAGGGTTCGGGTTCCATCATCTATACGCAGCAGACGATCCTCGGTGTGATACAGAATCAGAAGACCTGTCCGGATTGTAAGGGTACCGGAAGAGTGATCCGCGACAAATGCAAGGATTGCTACGGTACCGGCTACATTGCAACGCGCAAGAACATCAAGGTTGTGATCCCCGCGGGTATCGATGAGGGACAGAGCATCCGAATGCGCGACCTCGGAGAGCCCGGTGTGAACGGCGGTGAGCGCGGAAGCCTCCTTGTCGACGTGCAGATCTCGCGTCATCCGATCTTCCAGAGAGACAATTTCGACCTGTATTCGACGATGCCGATCTCTTACGCACAGGCAGCGCTCGGCGGTGACATAAGGATCCACACAATCGACGGCGATGTTCTGTACGATCTGAAGCCCGGCACGCAGACCGACACAAAGGTCCGCCTCCGCGGCAAAGGTGTCCCCTACCTGCATCATGAGAGCCAGAGAGGCGATCATTACGTAACTCTGATCGTCCAGGTGCCGACGAAGCTGACAAGCCAGCAGAAGGAGCTGCTCAAGGCATTTGACGACTCCTTAAACGGCAAGCCGCCGGCAGGAGACGAGGGCAAAAAGAAGGGCAAATTTTTCGGCAAATAAACAATTCAGTGTGTGCCCGGGTTCATTTTACGACGAACCCCGGCACACACTTTTTGCTTGTGAACATCCTCGGTTTGTGGTATTGTATGTGATGTTGATTGCGGACCAAAGAACCGGAACGAGGTAATGCACGACTATGAAATGGACAGTCTTTACAATAACAACAACCGTGGATGCCGAGGACTACGTGTGCGCAGCGCTTGCGGAGCTCGGCTACGAGGGCGTTGAGATCATCGACAGCGTTCCTCTCACCAAAGAGGAGGAAGCGGCACAGTTTATCGATATCCCCCTTGTTACGGATACAACTGACCGCACTTCGAAGATCCGCTGCTATGCGGAGATCGGCGACGGTGAGTCTTCGGAAAATGATGTACAGTCCAGGGTTTCGGAGATCCGCGAGTCGATTGAGATTTACAGCGATATTGTCCCTCTCGGGGACTTGACCATCGAGACAACGGAGACGGAGGACCTCGACTGGATCAACAACTGGAAGCAGTTCTTCCATTCGTTCCGCATCGGCGATGATATTCTGATCAAACCCACCTGGGAGGAAGACACGGAGGTGCAGGACGGTGACCTTGTGGTCGAGATTGATCCGGGCACCGCGTTCGGCACGGGTTCCCACGAGACGACCTGGCTCTGCATCGAAGCGCTCCGCGCCCATGTGAAGGAGGGCGATGTGGTCCTCGATATCGGCTGCGGAAGCGGTATTCTCGCGATCATCGCGAAGAAACTCGGCGCAGGCTGCTGCATCGGCGTGGACATCGATCCGATTGCCGTGGATGTTGCAAAGGAAAATGCTGTTCAGAATAAGCTGACGATCATAGAGCCGGCTGAGCCGCAGATCACGGAAGGAACAGTTTCCTTCTTCGCGGGCGATGTCATTACCGACCGCGCATTCGCTAAATCCTGCGTTCTTCAGAAATATCCGATCGTTGTGGCGAATATTCTGGCCGACGTTATCAAGCCGATGATGCCTGTCGTTAAGGATTTTATTGCTGAGGGCGGCTGCTTCATCACTTCAGGAATCCTCAGCGAGCGCGAGGAGGAGATGGTCGGAGAGTTTGAGCGAAACGGCTACCGGGTTACGGAACGCCGATACAAAAACGACTGGGTCAGCCTCACGGCTGAACTTAAATAACTGAACTTCCATGCAACGAAGTTTGACATGCAGCTTATTGGGAAGGAAAGACTATGCCTAGGTTTTTTGTAAGCCCCGAAAGTGTTAACGGAGACACGATCACCGTGACGGAGGGCGATTACAACCATATACGGAATGTCCTGCGCATGCATATCGGCGAGTCAATAACGGTGTGTGACGGGCAGGGGGCGGATTATCGCTGCGAGATTGCCGAATACAGCGACGGACAATGTCTGCTTGCTGTAAAGGAGCGCATACCGTCCGCAGTCGAGCTTCCCGTCGAGATCACACTGTACCAGGGCCTTCCGAAGAAGGACAAGATGGAGCTGATCATCCAGAAGGCAGTGGAGCTCGGCGCCGCAAGGATCATGCCGGTGCTGTGCGAGCGCACCATCGTCAAACTGGAGGATCCGAAGAAGGAGCAGCGGAAAATGGAGCGTCTCCGCGCGATCTCCGAGAGCGCTGCCAAACAGAGCGGCCGTGGGATACTTCCCGAGATCGCGGATCCGAAGAAATTCGCAGATGCCGTAGCTGATGCGAAGGAGAGAGGCTGTGTCATTCTTGTGCCGTACGAGAATGCCCTGGGAATGAAGGCAACTACAGAAGCCTTTGAGGAAGGAATAAAGGCTGCGAAGATCGCAGTTTTCATCGGTCCTGAGGGTGGATTTTCCCGTGAGGAGATCGCTTTGGCGGAGAAGAACGGAGCACGCATCATCAGCCTCGGAAGGCGCATTTTACGGACGGAAACCGCAGGGATCGCAGTATTGTCGGCATTGATGCTGAAGGCGGAGACGGACACGGAAACGGAGACTTGAAATGACAGACACGGATCATACAATGCGCGAGATTTACCTTGACAACGCGGCTACGACACGGGTCCTGCCCGGTGCGGCAGCTCTTGTCGCCGATGTCATGTGTAATTCGTACGGAAACCCTTCCTCGCTGCATCATAAAGGATTTGAGGCGGAGCAGCTGATCAAAGCAGCGACTCGAAGCATCGCGGACAGCCTGAAGGTTCCTGAGGAGACGATCGTTTACACCTCCGGAGGCACCGAATCGAATAATATGGCGCTTTTGTGCGGCGCTGAGGCGAGAAAACGGCGCGGAAACCATATCATTACAACGAGAATCGAGCATGCTTCAGTCTACCAGCCGATCCTCAGACTTGAGGAACTGGGCTACAAGGTGACTTTTCTTCCTGTGGACGGCAACGGGCTCGTACAGCCGGATACGCTTAAAGAGGCCCTCACGGATGACACGATCCTTGTCTCGATCATGGCAGTCAACAATGAGATCGGAGCGACAGAGCCCATTGCGGAGCTCGCAGACATCGTTCATAAGCACAATCCCGACACGCTGTTTCACACGGACGCGATCCAGGCGTACGGAAAGGTGCCGATCTTCCCGAAACGCATGGGCATTGACCTGATGTCCGTAAGCGGTCACAAGCTGCATGCCCCGAAGGGCACCGGCTTTTTGTATGTTCGGGAGAAACTTTCGCTGCATCCACTCATATACGGCGGCGGTCAGCAGAAGGACAGACGCTCCGGCACGGAAAATGTGCCCGGCATCGCGGGTCTCGGCTTCGCTGTAAAGGAATGGTTCGCTCATGCGGAAGAGTACCGTAACCGCATGTATGAACTGAAGGAGCGCTTTGTGAGCGCGATGGATGAAGTGCCCGGCACTACGGTCAACGGCGTATTTGCCGATGATTCCGCACCGCTGTGCGAGAGAATTCGCAAAACTGCGCCTCATATTGTCAGCGTAAGTTTTTGCGGCGTTCGGAGCGAGGTGCTGCTTCACACGCTGGAAGAGAAGGGTATCTACGTTTCCTCCGGCTCCGCGTGTTCCTCGAACCATCCTGCGATCAGCGGGACACTCAAGGCAATCGGCGTGAAGGAAAATCTGCTCGATTCAACACTTCGCTTCAGCTTTTCCGAGGAAACGACGGAAGAGGAGATTGACCTCACTGTTGCTGTTTTAAAAGAGGTTGTCCCTGTGCTGGGGCGTTACAGAAGGAGTTAGAAAACGTATTATATAGTACGTTATATAAATATTGCCGTGAATTATGAGTAAATTTATGCAAATTCGCGGCAAAATACACTTATGAGGAATTGCTATGTATCAGGCATTTTTGATCAAATACGCGGAAATCGGACTGAAAGGCAACAATCGTTCCTATTTTGAGGACTGTCTTGTCAAGCAGATCCGTTACAGTCTCCGTCTCGTCGGCGACAGCTATCAGGTGCGCAAGGAACCCGGCCGCATCTTCATCGAATGCCCGGAGGGGTACGATTACGACGATACTGTTGAGGCGATCTCGCGCGTGTTCGGCGTAGCGGAATACTGTCCCGTTGAGATCTGCAAGAGCACGGAATGGGATGATATTCTGGCCGCCTGCAAATCTTATGTTGAGCGAAATGTCGCTGACAGGAACACCACCTTTAAGGTGTTCTGCAAGAGAGGCGACAAGAATTATCCGAAGGAATCGCCGGAAATCTGCGCGGATGTAGGAGAATATCTGCTGCAGAGTTTTCCTGAGCTCAAGGTTGATGTCATTAACCCGAAGCTCCGGTTTACCGTGGAGGTGCGCGGACGCGTATACATTTACACGGACAGCTATCCCGGACCCGGCGGAATGCCTGTCGGCTGCAACGGAAAGGCAATGCTTTTGCTTTCCGGCGGTATCGACAGCCCTGTGGCCGGCTATATGATCTCAAAGCGCGGCGTTTATATTGACGCAACGTATTTTCATGCGCCGCCGTACACGAGCGAGCGCGCTCTTCAGAAGGTTATCGATCTCGCCCGCATTATTTCAAAATATACCGGCCCGATCCATCTGAATGTTGTGAATTTCACGGAGATTCAGATGTATATTTACGACACCTGTCCGCATGATGAGCTGACGATACTCATGCGCCGCTACATGATGCGAATCGCGGAGACGATCGCGAAGGAGCACGACTGTCTGGCGCTTGTCACCGGTGAGAGTATCGGGCAGGTTGCGAGTCAGACAATGCACAGCCTTGTCTGCACCAACGCTGTGTGCGAGCTGCCGGTATACAGGCCGCTGATCGCATTTGACAAGGAGGATATCGTCGCGATCTCAAAGAAGATCGGCACCTACGAGACAAGTATCCTTCCGTATGAAGACTGCTGCACGATCTATGTCGCCAAGCATCCCGTGACGAAGCCGATCGTCAAAGCGATGGAAAAATCCGAGAAGCTTCTCGCGGATCAGATCGATGAGATGACGGAGCGCGCGCTGTCGACGAGACAGGTCATCCGGATCATGCCCGAATAAATGATTAAAGACAACAAAAAACCGGCACTGCGAAAGCAATGCCGGTATGTTCCGTTTTACGTGACCGCGTTCTGTATGCATGATCACCGACCGCAGCTGATCCGCATGGATATCCCTTGGAATATACAACACGGACGGCGGAAGACAAACGATTACTCTACGATGTAAGGCTTCAGAACGTCGAGAATTGTGTCGATCTCATCATCGTTGTGAATGTTCAGCGTGATCGGACGCGAAAGATCCAGGCTGAAAATGCCCATGATGGACTTTGCATCAATGACATAGCGGCCGGAGACAAGGTCGAAGTCCGAGCGGAAACGAGTGATGTCGTTGACAAAATTCTTCACTTTGTCGATCGAGTTCAATGTAATGGTAACGGTTTTCATGGAATCCCTCCTCAATCACGATCCGGACGGCATGAAATCCGCCGGTTTCTTGGGAACGCAAGCCATTCTGTAAGGCTTTCACGTCTCTCTTTGTTAATACTACCTTTTCCGTGTGAAATTGTCAATTGTTAGGAAGCAAAATATGACAAACCATTTGCAAAATAAAACATTTTCCGTGCATACTCTCGGCTGCAAGGTGAATGCGTGCGAATCCGAAGCGATCAAAGAGATGCTTCAAGGATGCGGCTGCACAGAGCTGCCCTTCGGCGAGACCGTGGATATCATCATTATCAACACGTGCACGGTCACGAACATCGCGGACCGGAAATCACGGCAGATGCTGCACCGCGCAAGGACGCAGTCGCCTGAAGCCGTGATACTGGCCACAGGCTGCTACGTACAGGAGCGTGCGGGAGAGCACACCGACGATCCTTCCGTTGATGTTCTTGTCGGCAACCGCAGAAAAGGCGAGATCGCGTCGATCCTCAACGAGGTGTTTGCGAGAAAAGAAGCAGGAGAGAAGGGGCCGTTCCTCTATGTCGGAGATGATAAGGAGCTGAAGGCTTACGAGGAGCTGCCGGTAACGCACCAGCAGGAGCGCACAAGAGCATTTGTCAAGGTTCAGGACGGCTGCAATCAGTTTTGCAGTTATTGCATCATACCCTTTGCAAGAGGCCGAATCGCTTCGAGAGCGATCGAAGAGGTTGCCGAGGAGGTTGCGGCCCTTGCCGCTTCCGGAGTGCGCGAGGTCGTGATCAACGGGATCCATCTGTCCTCCTACGGACTGGAGCGCTACAGCGTGTCCGAGCAGGCGGCTCTGAAGGTCAATCAGGGTGAATTACCGCTGCTTACGCTTGTGCGGCGGGTGGCCGCAACGGAAGGCATCACACGTGTACGCCTCGGTTCGCTGGAGCCCAGGATCATGACTGAAGAAGTCGTTTCTGCGCTTGCCGGTATCGATAAACTCTGTCCGCAGTTCCATCTTTCGCTGCAGAGCGGCTGTGACGAGACGCTGAAAGCCATGAACCGCCACTATACAACCGCGGAGTACCGTGAGGTCACGGAGCGCCTGCGCAGGCATTTTGACGATCCCGCGATCACCACGGACATCATCGCAGGATTTCCCGGTGAGACGGAGGAACAGTTTGAAACGACGGTATCCTACGTACACGAGATCGGCTTTGCCCAGGTACACGTTTTCCCGTACTCGAGACGGAAGGGAACCGTGGCGGACCGGATGAGCGGGCAGCATACGGAGGCGGAGAAGAAGAGAAGAGCCGGGATTATCGCAGGGGCGGCATCGGAGACGATGCGTGCCTACCGGAAACGTAGGCTTCATTTTCCGCTTGATGTTCTTCTTGAGGAGCCCGCGGTGATCGACGGCATCGACTGTTTTGTCGGCTACAGCAGGGAATATGTGCCTGTTGCGATACCCATGGACGCATTTTCCGGGGAACCCGTGAGCGGATCGGAGCTCACCGTGCGGGGCGCAAGGCTTCTCAGCGACGGGACGATACTGGCGGACAGCACTCTTTAAGGCGAACCCTCAGAATGCAAAAATACTCAAAAAATGTTGCCTTTTTACGGATATTGAGGTATTATGTTAATGGTCGTCGGAGCAAGAGACGACGTGCGGGTTTTCCCGATGGTTTTAAGAGAGAAGTGAGGTACGTTTATGAGCAAGTCAGATCTGAATAACACGATGCATTATCCGATTGCGGAGCACACCAACAACATTCGCGAGATCCTGTTGAATGTTTATGTTGCGTTGCGCGAGAAAGGCTACAATCCCGTCTCGCAGCTGGTCGGTTATCTGATGAGCGGCGACCCCACCTACATCACCAGCTATCTCAACGCAAGAAGCCAGATCGCGAAGGTTGAGCGTGACGAGATCATCGAGGAACTTGTGAAGCTTTACATCAGCGATCTGCAGTAAGCAGCGTTCGGAGGATATTGATGGAGGAATTGCGGCTTCTCGGACTGGATTTCGGTTCCGCGACTGTGGGTGTATCCTGCAGCGACGGTTTATTTCTTACGGCTCAGCCGCTGACTGTGATACGAAGAAAACATGAGACAAAACTGCGTCAGACGTATCAGCAGATCGAGGAGATCGTTGCTGAACGCGGCATAAACGCGCTCGTAGTGGGATTGCCGAAGCGGCTTGACAATTCAATTGGAGACCGTGCGGAGAAGACGGAAGCATTCGCGGCAGACCTGGAACGAAGAACGGGCCTGCCCGTTATTTTGTGGGACGAACGCTTTACAACCGTAGAGGCTCACCGCATACTGGACGCGGGCGGAGCGAAGAGGGAAGAAAAGGAAGCCGTGGTGGACAAGCTTGCGGCTACGATCATTCTGCAGTCCTATATGGATTTTCTGACGAACCATCCCGAGGACCGGGAGGCACTGCTGCAGAGGATCAGGGAAATTTGAACTATAAAGGAATTACATATATGAGCGATTCGATTACAACCGTAAATTTTGAAGATGAGAACGGCGACCTCGTCACCATGGAGGTGCTCGCGCAGGCGTCCAAGGACGGCAAGGAGTATATTCTTGTGGCCGACCCCGGAGATGACCTTGCGTATATTCTCGAGGCCACGTACAAGGACGAGGAGACGGTGACATACCGGATGATCGACGATGACAACGAGCTCAGAAGCCTCGGCGTTCTCTTCAATGAACTGATGGAGGATGTAGATATCGAATACGACTCGGAGCAGTAATCAGGAAGGATGTTATGAGTTCTAAAAAAATCGTTAAGATCATACCGCTTGGCGGACTGGAGCAGGTCGGTATGAACATTACCGCGATCCGTTACGGTGACGACATTATCGTGATCGATTGCGGACTGGCTTTTCCGAGCGATGACATGCTCGGTATCGATCTGGTCATTCCGGATATCACCTATCTGAAGGAAAATATCGACCTTGTGCGCGGTTTCTTTATCACGCACGGTCACGAGGACCATATCGGCGCACTCCCGTATGTTCTTCGGGAGGTACCCGTTCCGGTCTACGGAACACAGCTGACGCTTGCGATCATCGCAAACAAGCTGGAGGAGGCTCCGGTCGCGGTTGATGTACCTTTGAATGTGGTTTCATACGGTGACACCGTCACCTGCGGCTCGCTGTCCGTTGAGTACATCCGCACCAACCACAGCATCGCGGATTCGGCAGCGCTTGCTATCCATTCTCCCGCGGGCACGATCATCCACACAGGAGATTTTAAGATCGACTTTACCCCGGTTTACGGCGAGACCATCGACCTTCAGCGTCTCGGTATCCTCGGAAACAAGGGCGTTCTGGCGCTCCTCTGTGACTCGACCAACGCACTCAAGCCCGGCATGACAATGTCGGAGCGCACGGTCGGAAAGACCTTTGACAACATTTTCGCGGACAATGTCAACCACAGGATCATCGTGGCGACGTTCGCGTCCAACGTGGACCGCATACAGCAGATCGTTGACTGCGCGGTCAAATACAAGAGAAAAATAGCGATCGACGGCCGCAGCATGGTCAACATTGTCAACACGGCTGTTGAGCTCGGCTATATTCAGATGCCCGACAACGTTCTGATCCCCGTGGAGGAGATCAACCGTTACCCGATGGAGCAGATCGTGCTGATCATGACGGGAAGCCAGGGCGAGCCCATGGCGGCTCTTTCCCGAGTGGCCAGCTCCTCGCACCGCAAGGTGACCATTTTCCCCGGCGATGTCGTTATCATCAGCTCGACGCCGATCCCGGGCAACGAGAAGAGCGTATTCCGCCTGATCAACGACCTTTCCATGCTCGGTGCGCGGGTTATTTTCCAGGATACGCATGTGTCCGGACACGCCTGCCAGGATGAGATCAAATTTCTGTACAGCCTGATCCGCCCGAAGTTCGCGATCCCGATCCACGGCGAGTACCGCCATAGGATCGCTCAGCGCAACCTGTGCCTGGAGCTCGGATGGAACAAGGACAATGTAGTGATCCTGAAATCCGGCGATGTTCTCTCGCTTACCTCGAAGAAGGCGGAGATCACGGAGACGGTGCCCGCGAGAGGAATTCTCGTCGACGGTCTCGGAATCGGCGATGTCGGCAACATTGTGCTTCGCGACAGACAGTATCTTTCGGAAAACGGTATTTTCATCGTATCCACCTGCCTCGATTACGATTCCAAGCGTTTCTTAAGCACGCCGGTGATCGAGACGAAGGGCTTTGTGTATCTCAAGGACGCGGAGCATCTGATCGCGAGAGCGGAGCATATCGTTCAGGAGTGCATGGAAAAATTCGAGCTTTCCGACGGAAGAGACGTGAACCGCTTAAAGTCGGAGATCCGCAACGAACTCAGCGAGTTCATATGGAAGGAGATCCATCGCCGTCCGATGATCCTGCCGATCATCACGGAGGCGTATTGACACGGACGAAGCAATCCGTCAGAAACAGTTTTGTAACCATCAGTGAGGGGAGTTATGAGCAAGAAAAAGAAGAAATCGAAGGCGGGTCATTACGTCATATCGATGTCCAACGATATCATTCGTCTGCTCATCGATATCCTGTTCTATGTCCTTGTGGCAGTCGCGATCATCCAGCTCAGCCGCTACGCCAAGAGCTTCTGCTATCAGGTGTTCGGCAACGTGCAGGTGGATGATTACGAGCACGGAGTGGAGAAGGATATCCTGATCGAGCTCGGCGACAGCACGCGCGACGTCGGCAAGCGTCTGGAACGCGAGGGCATCATTGTCAATGAGCTTTCGTTCTACGTCAAGGTTAAGATCAACAAGCTCAATATCATGCCGGGAACCTACAAGCTCCGGACCGACATGAACTACAACGAGATCCTGGATATCATAGCGGTATCCACGGAAGTACTGGAAGAGCAAGAGGAAGCGGATGATGAGTGACAGTCGGATAGATGATTCAACGAATTCCCGTGTAACGGACACCGCTGCGGCAGTGTCTGGGAATTTGTCGGATTTTCCGGCTTTCGATACGCATATTGTTGAATATACGCGCACTTTAGTCCCGGATCTTCCGGACTGGCTGGACGGGACGGAGCGCAGGGCAAAGCAAGAGGAAGTTCCTATCATTCGTAAAGAAGCGCAGGGACTTCTTCGCTTTTTGTTGTCTGCAAAACAGCCCGGTTCGATCCTTGAGATCGGCACCGCTGTCGGGTTTTCGGCAGCATTTTTCGAGCACTGCGTCGGCTATAGTGTGCCTCTTGTGACAATCGAGAAGGTACCGGCGCGCATAGAAGCGGCGAAGAAACTGTTCGCGTCAAGGCCTGAGCTTTCAAAGATCACGCTTCTCGA
>CADBLW010000337.1 GCA_902795625.1 uncultured Lachnospiraceae bacterium
GTGACGATGGTAGAGAGATTGAAACATAAGTACGCGCTCTCCGAGCAGGGCGCGCGGGATATGATCCGGGCTTGCATCAGCGTCACCTGCACGAACCTCGCGTTCATGATGTCCTCGGGAGTTTTATATCTCCTGATCAAGGACCTGTTGAATGACAGCCTGACAAAGGCGCGGATCCCCATGTACGCAGCCTGCTGCGCCGGCGTGATCCTTCTGATCGCGATCCTGAACTACGTGCAGTACGGGGCAACATTTTTCACGACATACCGCGAGAGCGGTGTCCGGAGAACGTCCCTGGCGGAGACATTACGCAAGCTTCCGCTGTCGTACTTCGGCAAGAAAAATATCGCCGATCTCACGACCAACATCATGGGCGACTGCGCGCAGATCGAGACGGCGTCCTCCCATTGGATCCCGGAGCTGATCGGTGCGGTCATCTCCACGGGCCTTGTGGGTATCAGCATGTTCTTCTTCTTTGACTGGCGCATGGTCCTTGCGAGCTTCTGGGTGATCCCGGTCGCTTTTCTGATCATCATCACCTGCTCCGGCGCGGAGAAACGCGCGGTGAGAAAAAATTCGGCCGTGAAGCTGGCGCTCTCCGACGGTGTTCAGGAGTGCCTGGAGTCCATCCGCGACCTGCGGGCGAACAATGCCCAGGATCGCTACATGGAAGGGCTTGAAAAGAAGATCAAGAATGTCGAGAAGATGGCGCTGTTCACGGAGCTTAAGATGGCTGTCTACGTGAACTCGGCGGCGATCATTCTGAAACTCGGTATCGGCACGACGGCAGTGGTCGGCGGCACGTTGTTCGCGGACGGCAAGATCACGCTGCTCACATTTTTCATGTTTTTAATGCTCGTGTCGAGGCTGTATGACCCGATGCAGATCACGCTGCAGAATTTTGCGGCGATCATCGCAACCGGCGTGCAGTGCGAGCGCCTCGACGAGGTGATGTCCCACGAGATCCAGACCGGAAGCGAGGACCTTCGCAACAAGGGTTACGACATCGAGTTTGACCATGTCGGATTTTCCTACTCCGATGACACGGCGGTGCTGCGCGACGTGACATTTACCGCGAAGCAGGGCGAAGTCACGGCGCTGATCGGTCCTTCCGGAGGCGGCAAGACTACGGTTTCCCGCCTCGCTGCCCGCTTCTGGGATGTGACGGAAGGGAAGATCCGCCTGGGCGGCATCGATATCTCGGGCATCGATCCGGAGACGCTTCTGCAGAAGTACTCCATCGTGTTCCAGGATGTCACGCTTTTCAACAACTCGGTCATGGAAAATATCCGCATCGGCCGCGCGGGAGCGACGGACGAGGAGGTTATGGCAGCGGCCAAACTGGCCAACTGCGATGAGTTTGTGAACCTCCTGCCGGAGGGCTACAACACTGCCATCGGCGAGAACGGAAGCGAGCTCTCGGGCGGCGAGCGCCAGCGGATCTCCATCGCGCGGGCATTTTTAAAGGACGCACCGGTGATCCTGCTCGATGAAGCGACGGCATCTCTCGACGCGGAAAATGAGACCGCCATCCAGGAGGCATTGTCCCGCCTGATCAAGGATAAGACCGTGCTGATCATCGCTCACCGCATGCGCACGGTGGCGAACGCGGATCGCATCGTTGTGTTGAAGGACGGCGTCGTTGCGGAGCAGGGAAGCCCGAAGGAACTCGGCGCGAAGAAGGACAGCATTTACGGCAGCATGCTCGCGCAGCAGCTGGTGTCACAGAACTGGAGAATGTGACGGTTTGTACAGCGCAAAGTGAGTGGAACAGAATTGTGACGCTTCGTCCGGTATTGTGAGGGACAATGCGTTGACATTCAGAAATAGAAATTTCCGGTACGCGTAGCCGGAGAGGAAAGGGAAAATGCGCCCGCTGACCGGCGGGCGCTGTCTATGGAACAATGGCATTTATCGAAATTCAGGGAGCAAAGAAGCAGTACGGGGAAGGAGAAGCAGCAATCTATGCGTTGAACGGGGTTGATTTTTCGCTGGAGAAAGGGAAAATCTGTGTCATTCTCGGGCCTTCCGGTTCCGGCAAGAGCACTCTTCTCAACATGATCGGAGGGCTGGACAGCCTTGATACCGGAAACATCCGCGTGGACGGAGAGCAGGTCACGGGGCTTACCAAGAAGGAGCTGACGGTATACCGGAAGAAAAACGTCGGTTTCGTGTTCCAGTTTTACAACCTGATCCCCGACCTTACGGTTGAGGAAAATGTGCAGGTTGTCGCGGAGATTGCCGCAAACCCGCTGGATACCGAGGAGATTCTTAAGGCGCTTGACATCGAAAAATACCGCTACCGCTTCCCGAGGGAGCTTTCGGGAGGACAGCAGCAGCGCGTGGCGATCGCACGCGCAATGGTGAAGAATCCGAAGCTCCTGCTGTGCGATGAATTGACGGGTGCGTTGGATACGAAGTCCTCACGCTCGGTGCTTCGATTTGTCGAAAAAGTCAATCGCGAGTACGGGACAACAACCGTGATCATCACCCACAATGAGGCGATCGCCGAACTCGCCGACACTGTGGTCCGGATCAAGGACGGCAGTGTGGAGTCCGTGAAGGATAACGCAAGCCGCCGTTCCGCGGACGAGATTGAACTGTGAGGTGGCTGCGATGAAACTGAACAGACGTTATCGCCGCAACATCCGAAACAACATTCCGTTTTATGCTTCGGTGACGGTATTAACCATGCTTACCCTGTTGATGTTTTACCTGTTTTATGTCGCCGGAACAGGCATCCGCGCATACGGGGAGGAATTTTTCGACAAATATCGCTGTGAGGATGCAACATTTTCCGTATACTCCGAAATTCCGGAGGAAGCTGTTGCGGAGTTGGAGAAAAAGTACTCGCTCACGTTGGAAAAGGAACATATGGCATCCTCGGATGAGGGGTCATATCATATGCGTGTGTATACCCCGAACCGAAAGGTCGACCTCTATGAAATTCAAAGCGGTCACGATCTCTCCGGTGATGATGAAATCCTGGTTTCTGCCGGATATGCGGAGGAGCACAAGGTCGGCGTAGGCGACACCATCCGAATGAAGGGTAAGGATTACAAGGTCGCCGGGACATTTCTTCGCCCGGACTACCTCTACAGGGTGGAAAATGTGTCCGACGATTACAAAAACGTGACGGACTTCTTTCTTGCGTACCTGACCCCGGCCGAGTTCGAGAGAGTGTTCGGAACGGGAACGATCAATTACAAAGTGATCTATTCTGATCAAAGCGACGAAAAGGCGTTTCGTCAGGAAGTCAACGATACCTATTTTGTCTCCGGGTATCTGAATGCGGACAATAACAAACGGATCACCTTTGTGTACGAACAGGCGGACATGTTTCTGATGTCCTCCTGGATCGAGCTGGTGGTGTTCCCGCTTCTGACGGTTGCTCTGGTCTGCATCCTGCTCGGCCGACGCATCCGTTCGGAGCAGAAGCTGATCGGAACGCTGTCTGCTCTCGGGTATGAGCAGGGCAAACTGATGCGGCATTACAGCCTCTTCGCGGTAATTCCGGGACTTGTCGGAGGAACGCTTACGGCAGTTGCCTCCCTTGCTCTTGCCAAGCCCTTCGGCGCTATCGGACTCGCGGACTACGAGCCGATGAAGCCTGAATTCCGGCTGCCGATCTGGGTCGCATTGGCAGGAATTGTTATCCCTACGGCAATCTATTACGTCGCATCGATGCTTCGTGTGCGTGCACTGCTGCAGGCGGACACGGTTGCTCTTCTGGCGGGAGCCGTCGGAAACGACGGAAAATCGCGTCGGATCCTCGCAAAGAAGAAGCTTCCGGTAAAACGGAAACTGGCGGTGCGGCAGCTGATCGGAAATCCCGGGAGAAGCATCGTTATCTTCTTCGGCATTTGCCTCGGGGCGATGCTGGTTGCGTTTGCATTTTCCTTCCTCGATTCCGTGGAGGCCGTCGGTGATAAAGCACACGACGAGTTCGGGTCATTTTCCTATGAATACATTCTTGGGACGCTGAAACAGGGAGAGGTGACCGACGGCGAGACGGTTCTCGCGATGCAGTACGAAGATACGAAATCACGGCGGTTTTCCATTCTGGGAATGGATGCGGACAGTCGGCTTTGGAACCTGACGACAACGAGTGGAGACCGCGCCGATCTTGACAGCGGTTTCTATATCAGCACTCTGTGCGAAGCGATTTTTGATGTGCATGAGGGGGATACGTTTACCTTCCGAAATATCGCAACCCTGGAGGAGCACAGGGTGACAATCCGCGGTGTCATCAAAAACGGCTATGAGAGCTACCTTGTGGCGTCGAAGGAGCTTGTCGCGGAGCTTTCCGGACTACCTGTGGATTGCTACAACGCCGTGCTCTCCAAAACTGCCCTTCCGGACATGGAGGCGGAAGCGACAGAGCTGATCACCGACGCCACCTACCGGACGCAGATGGAGAACATGAAGGAGTCCATGGCCGGGGTCATCGATTCACTGATGATCATCGGTGTCATTGTCTGCGTAGCCGCTCTGTACGCGACGATCAACACTCTGATCTCAGAAAATGCCTACACGATCTCCATGCTGAAGGTCCTCGGGATGGAGAACGGACGGATCAACTCCATGATGATCTCCTCAAACCACCTGCTGCTGATTCCCGGCATTGCGGCGGGTATCGCAGCCGCCTACGGTATCATGGCATGGTACTGCGCTGAATTTGTCGAGGTGGAGAATATCATGATTCCCGCGACACTGAAGCCGGTCAGCATCGTGCTGACAGCATTGTTCACGGTCGTGGCATATGTGATATCGCTGCTTCTGGTCCGCGGACGTGTGAACCGGGCCGACATGGTGGATGCGCTGAAGGACGGAAGAGA
>CADBLW010000338.1 GCA_902795625.1 uncultured Lachnospiraceae bacterium
ATATCGTTGCAGCAGTGATAGCAACAGTTATCGGCGGACGCGGCGATCGTATCGCGAAGCATCGGGACTTTTCCGATAAACCGCTGATGTATCTGCTGGAATTGGCAAAGAGAACGTTTGTCGGTGAGGGAACAGCATTTTGGGGAGTATTCGGCGGTGTGACTATACTGTTCCTTCTTCTTGCGCTTTGCGGAGCTCTCCGTATATGGGATGCTTTGTGTGCGGTATGGGTCCTGGCAGTGATCTTTTCGGCAGACTGGCTGATCGGCTATGCGGATTACGAGCGTATCTGGAACATGCAAAGGCAAATGGTGGCTGTTCCGGTGCTGGTAATTGTATTGCTCAATATGTTGCTGCGGTTGCTGAAAGAGCAAACAGTCAAGAAGCGAGGGATTGTTGCCGCAGTGTTGGTCATGTATGTGATCGGTCTGTGCAACTTCAACACGGAACACCGTTCATTTGCCTATTTCCGATACATTAAGCCGATGAAATATGTTGTCAATTGGATTAATGAGACGGAGCTGGATGCTGAAAGCAGAGTTCTTTTTCTGACAAAGAACGGGTTGGAGAAGAATCTGAAGGATTATCAATATTTCTACCCGGAAGGCATGAAGATAGAGGTTGTCTCGCCGGAGGATTACACCGGACGCAAGAAGTACGATTACATTTTTTCGGAAGAACCGATTTCCGAAGATATGGCTGAAGGATATCTGGAAGAAGAACGTGTATGCGAAAACAAGCGTTATCAGGAGATAATCGTTATATATCGATACAGCAATAATTCAACTGAGGAATCAAAGTGAAGAAGAGGGCGGAGCAGAATTGCTTCGCTCTTTTGCAAGAAAGCATTTACACAAAGACTTTTTTGAAAAAATAAGTGTTGCATTTTCCATGAGGGTATGGTATATTTGATACCCGTGAGACGCGATGTTCCGCTGTGCCGAATGGGTCGGCAGTATGAAGACCGCAAGATTTTGAAGGAGGTCACAGACATGACAGACAAGGAGTACATGGAATCTCTTGAGAAAGAGAACATGAAAGAAAAAGTTGATGAGTTCAACGTTGGTGACACGGTTCGCGTACTGTCGAAGGTTAAGGAAGGCAACCGCGAGCGTACCCAGGCTTTTGAGGGCGTTGTGATCAAGAGACAGAACGGCGGCGTTCATGAGACGTTCACCGTGCGCAAGAACTCGAACGGCTGCGGCGTAGAGAAGACCTGGCCGCTGCATTCCCCAATCCTGGAGAGCATCACCGTGATCCGTCGCGGTAAGGTTCGCCGTGCAAGACTTACGTATCTCCGTGAGAGAACCGGTAAGGCTGCCAAGGTTAAGGAAGTTATGAGATAATTGCCTGAAATGCAGATCGGCGCGTCCGCAGAAATGCGGGCGCGCTTTTTCTGTGTGAAAACACCGTCTGAGGCAAGGTTTTTTATATTCGTTTTATTGAATAACGGCGGCTTTTTTGGTATACTTTCGTATAAGTGGGATTGTGTGCCCAAATGGGCGGAAGGAAGTGGTTCAGTGGCTGAACGGTACGATTTTACGCACGCGGAGCGCAAAGAAAAAATCATTCGGATATGTATCAGCATCGGCATCTGGATCGTGTCGGTTGCCGCCGTGATCGCGCTGGCGTGGCTGATCATTTTCCTGTCCATAGAGAAGACGACGATGGTGGATGCGTCCATGGAGCCGACGCTCAAGCAGGACGACCGGATCGTGATCGATAAGATGACGTATAGGATCCGTGATCCGAAGCGCAACGACATCATCGTGTTCCGGCAGGGGGACAGCGAGCACAGCTTCTACAACATCAAGCGCGTCATCGGTCTTCCCGGCGAGAAGGTCCGTATCTCGGAGGGTATCGTGTACATCAACGGGACCGCGCTCGAGGAATTTGCCAACGTGGAAAATATGATCCTGCCCGGCCTGGCAAACTATGAGATCACCCTTGGTGAGGACGAGTATTTTGTGCTCGGGGACGCCCGGAACAACTCGGAGGACAGCCGTTACGCGACGGTGGGCAACGTGAAGCGGTCGGAGATCATCGGGCGGGCATGGATCCGCACGAACAAGTTCGGCTTCGTGAACAGTCTGAACCAGAGACAGGACAACTGAGAGCATGCATTTCCAAAGAATGAAGAGACAGAAGAGTATGCGGAAATGCAGAAACAAAAAGAGACAGCAGCATGAGTGATAAGAAAGAGACAATTATAAACTGGTATCCCGGCCATATGGCGAAGGCCAAGCGGCAGATGCAGGAGGACATGAAGGTCATCGATGTCGTCGTGGAGCTGGTCGACGCGAGGATACCGTACAGCAGCAAAAACCCCGATGTCGACGCGATCGCGGGCGGCAAATCGAGGGTTCTCCTGCTCAACAAGGCGGATATGGCGGATCCCGAGGTGACGGCGCTGTGGAAGGCACACTATGAGAGCAAGGGCTTTGTCGTGGCTGCGATTGACGCGCGTGTCGGCAACGGCCTGAAGACCGTCAGCGAGTGCATCACCACAGCATGCAAGGAGAAGATCGAGCGGGACCGCCGCAGAGGCATCCTGAACCGTCCTCTGCGGGCGATGATCGTCGGCATCCCCAATGTCGGCAAATCCACATTCATCAACAGCTTTGCCGGCAAGGCAGTGGCGAAGACGGGCAACAAGCCGGGCGTCACCAAGGGAAGACAGTGGATCCGCCTGAACAAGCAGGTGGAGCTTCTGGACACGCCGGGTATTTTGTGGCCGAAGTTTGAGAGCGCGGAGGTCGGACGGCGGATCGCGTGGATCGGCTCGGTCAACGATCAGATCCTGATCACGACGGAGATGGCAGAGCAGCTGCTTGTGTTCCTGACGGACACGTACCCGGGAGCTGTCGGCGCATACTACGGCATCGACGAGGCGACGGAGGACGCTCCCGAGAGGGGCGCGGAGCTTCTGGCGCGCATTGCGGCGCGGCGCGGGTGCATCCGAAAGGGCGGAGAGCCGGATCTGGAGCGCGCGGCGGCCATGGTCACGGACGATTTCCGAAGCGTACGGATCGGCCGGATCTCGCTGGAGCGGCCGCAGTAGTTTGGGCTGAACAAATTAGGTTTACAACGGAAGCGGCGGAGAGTAACTCCGTGATCCCGGGGCCGGTAACGCGGCGGGATCTCGGAAAATGAACTGCCTGCCGTTTCGCTTGGAGGATATATGGAATCGATTTCCGTCATAAGAGAAACGATCAAAGCCTGCCCGGATGAGCAGCTTGATGTGTTGCTCGCGGCGTACGCGGAGGATCCGCGCGCGGGTGTGCAGAGCCTTGTGGCCGCGGGGAGAAGAAGGGCGGAGGCCTACAAAAAAGAACTGGCCCGCACGGAGGAGATGTGGCACTACGAGCGCCTGTATCCGGACCGGCAGTATATCGGCGGCATCGATGAGGTCGGCCGCGGACCGCTGGCGGGACCTGTGGTGGCGGCATGCGTCATCCTTCCGAAGGACTGCGGACTGCTCTATGTCAACGATTCCAAGCAGCTCACGGAGAAGAAGCGCGAGGAGCTGTATGACAGGATCCTCGAGGAAGCAGTATCCGTCGGGATCGGTGTTGTTTCCCACGAGGTGATCGACGAGATCAACATTTTACAGGCAACCTTCCGCGCTATGCGGGAAGCAATCGATATGATGGAAACGAAGCCGGACCAGATCCTTGTGGATGCTGTTCACATTCCGGGGATCACGATCCCTCAGAGGGGCATCATCAAGGGTGACGCCAAGTCCATCAGCATCGCGGCGGCAAGCATCGTCGCGAAGGTGACGAGAGATCGCATGATGGTCGCGATGGACGAGAAGTACCCGGGTTACGGGTTTGCGGGCAACAAGGGCTACGGTTCCGCGGAGCACATTCAGGCGATCCGCGAGAAGGGGCCGTGTGAGATCCACAGAAGGTCGTTCATCCACTCATTTATCGGGGAGTAGCAGTATGAATAAACGGACGGTGGGCTCGGACAATGAAAAGCGGGCTCTTACGTTCCTTCAGGAGCAGGGATATGTTCCGCTGATGCAGAATTACAGCTGTTTCTGCGGGGAGATCGATATCGTGGCGGAGGATGACGGCGACCTTGTCTTCGCCGAGGTCAAATACCGGCGCACGCCTGAGTACGGACTTCCGGAGCAGGCGGTGGACGCGAGGAAGCAGGCAAAGATCCGCAGAGTCGCGATGTGCTACCTGAAGGAGCATAAGCTTCCGACGGACACAAACCTCCGCTTCGACGTGGTTGCCATGGATGAGCGGGAGATCCGTCTGTACCGGAATGCTTTCTGACAGCGGACGTGCGGACAACGACAAACTATTGAAGGTCAAGGGGTAACAATGGACGGATATATCATAACGGAGCCGCTGAACAACGGAGTCGCGGTCGTACAGTTTCCGGCATTTTCCGGGTTTCCGGAGCTGGTGCATGCATTTTCCACAAGACGCGGCGGCGTGAGCGAGGGAATCTACTCGACCATGAATTTCCGCTTCGGGATCGGAGATACGGACGACAATGTCCGGGAGAACTACCGGAGGATCTTCGAGGCGCTGGGTATTCCGCAGGGTGCGGAGGTTTTCACGCAGCAGACCCACACGACCAACGTCCGCGTTGCGACGGCGGAGGACCGCGGCACGGGGATCATGAGAGATGTGCCGTACACCGATATCGACGGGCTTGTTACGGACGTGCCGGGGCTTGCCCTCACGATCTTCACCTCGGACTGTGTGCCGGTATATCTCTATGATCCGGTGCGGAAGGCCATCGGCGCGTGCCATGCCGGATGGCGGGGAACGGTCGGCGGCATCTCCGCGAAGACCGCGGAGATGATGAAGGATACATACGGGTGCGATCCTGCGAACATCCATGCGGTCATCGGACCGTCCATTGGTCCGGAGTGCTTCGAGGTCGGTGAGGAGGTTGCGGAGAAATTCGCGGAGACGTTCGGAGAGAGCGTGATCCTTCGAAGAGGATCCGCGCAGGGGCAGGCGGAGCAGGTAAAACCCCATGTGGACCTCTGGCTTGCCAACAAGCTTTCGCTGATGAGCGCGGGGCTTACGGAAGAGCATGTATCGGTGTGCGGGCTGTGCAGCATGTGCCATCCCGACATCGTATTTTCCCATCGCGCAACCGCCGGCAGGAGAGGCAGCAATATCGGTATTCTGATGATGAAGGAGTGAGACGGGCAATGAATCACGAGCATGCCATCGTGGATGTCATCAAGGGAAGCCCTGCGTGGAACGCAGGGATCCGCAAGGGCGACCGTCTCGTTACGCTGAACGGACGGGAGATCATTGACGTGCTCGATTTCCGTTTTGAGGAGGAGGAAACCCGGCTTACGATCGGGTTTATCCGCGACGGCGAGGAGCAGGAGGTCACGGTCCGAAAGGGCGAGTACGACGAACTCGGGCTTGTATTTGCCGAATCCCTGATGGATGATTACCGCTCCTGCCATAATGACTGTGTGTTCTGCTTTATCCGGCAGCTGCCCCCGGGCATGCGGGAAACGCTGTATTTTAAGGACGATGACACGCGTCTGTCGTTTCTGCAGGGCAACTATGTGACGCTAACCAACGTCTCGGATGAGGAGCTTGAACGGATCTGCTTCTACAAGCTTTCACCGATGAACGTTTCGGTACATACGACCAACCCGGAGCTTCGCTGTAAAATGCTTCACAACCGGTTTGCAGGCACGATCGTCGAGAAGCTGCGGCGCCTGAAGAAGGCGGATATCACGATGAACGGGCAGATCGTGCTGGTGCCCGGTTACAATGACGGCGAGGAACTGGAGAAGACCATCCATGACCTCACGGAATTCCTGCCCAACCTGCAGAGCGTGAGCGTTGTGCCGGTGGGAATCACCAAGTACCGCGACAATCTCCCGAAGATCCGCACATTTTCCGAGGAGGAATCCCGCGAGGTGATCGGGATCATCCGGAAATGGCAGCAGATCTGCCTGCAGTACTTTGACACGAGGTTCGTGTATGCCTCGGACGAATGGTTCCTCACGGCTGGTGAGCCGATGCCCTCGGAGGATGAGTACGAGGGGTACCCGCAGATCGAGAACGGCGTCGGTATGGTTCGGTCCCTGACCGAGGAGGTCGAGTGGGAGCTTGAGGATCGGGAGGGAGACGACCGGGTGCACGAGGCGACGATCGCCACGGGCGTTTTGATCGCACCGACCATCAGAAATCTGGTTGAGCGTGTGAAGACGATCTACCCGAATCTGCGGTGTGAGGTCATCCCGATCATCAATCATTTCTTCGGGGAGACGATCACGGTTTCGGGGCTTCTGACAGGACAGGATATCATTGAGCAGATGAAGGGTCAGGAGATCCGCGGAAGGCTGATCCTTCCGGAGAATCTTCTGCGCAGCGGGGAGGATGTTCTGCTTGACGACCTCACCGTTGCAGACATCGAAAATGCTTTACAAACACGGGTGCGTATAGTAAAATCTGAAGGATATGATTTTGTGGAATCGCTCGTGGAAGAAGGAGATAACGACGAGATATGAGTAAGCCGATTGTGGCGATCGTGGGTCGCCCGAACGTAGGAAAATCGACTTTGTTTAACGCGATTGCCGGAGAGCAGATCAGCATCGTCCAGGACAATCCGGGTGTGACGCGGGATCGCATCTATGCCGATGCGGTCTGGCTGAACTATGCCTTTACGATGGTGGATACCGGAGGTATCGAGCCCGACACGAAGGACGCGATGCTGAAGCATATGCGCGAGCAGGCGGAGATCGCCATCGCCTCGGCGGACGTGATCGTCTTTGTGACGGATGTCCGTGAGGGTCTTGTGGACTCGGACGGGAAGGTGGCGGACATGCTGCGCCGCTCCGGAAAGCCCGTCATTTTGTGTGTTAACAAGGTGGACAGCTTCAGCAAGTATGAGGCTGATGTATATGAATTTTACAACCTGGGGATCGGAGATCCGATCCCGGTTTCCGCGTCCTCACGGCTTGGCTTCGGCGAGCTGCTGGACGAGGTGGTGAAGCATTTTCCGGCGGGTTCTGCCGGTGAGGAGGAAGACACTCGCCCGAAGGTGGCGATCGTCGGAAAGCCCAACGTCGGCAAATCCTCCATCGTCAACAAGCTGATCGGCGAAAACCGCGTCATCGTCTCGGATGTGGCCGGCACGACGCGCGACGCCATCGATACGACCGTCACATACAACCATAAGGAGTATGTATTCATCGATACCGCAGGACTTCGGCGCAAGGCGAAGATCACCGAGGAGATCGAGCGCTACAGCGTCATCCGCACGGTGGCTGCCGTGGAGCGCTGCGATGTCGCGGTGGTGGTGATCGACGCCCAGGAGGGCGTGACGGAGCAGGACGCGAAGATCGCGGGAATCGCGCATGAGCGAGGCAAGGGCATCATTATCGCGGTCAACAAGTGGGATGCCATTGAGAAGGATGACAAGACCATCTATGAGCACCGCAACCGCATCCGCGAGATCCTCTCGTTTATTCCCTACGCGGATATCGTGTTCGTGTCCGCGCTCACGGGACAGCGTCTGCCGAAGCTGTTCGACGAGATCGAGAAGGTCATTGAGAACCAGAACAAGCGGATCGGCACGGGCGTTCTGAACGAGATCATGATGGAGGCTACCGTGCTGCAGCAGCCGCCGTCGGACAAGGGACGCCGTCTCAAGCTGTTCTATGTGACACAGGTTGCGGTCAAGCCGCCGACCTTCGTCATCTTCGTGAACGACAAAGACCTGATGCATTTTTCGTACACGAGATATATTGAAAACAAGTTCCGCGAGGCGTTCGGGTTTGAGGGCACATCCCTCAAGTTTATCATCCGCGAGCGCAACGAGGACAAAAACTGATCGCTTTGGGAGGTAATCGGCTATGCCGGTTAAGATTATTGTTTGTTTTCTTGTCGGATATCTGTTCGGCAATATGCAGACTGCATTTTTCATCGGAAAAGCGCACGGAATCGACATCCGCCGCTACGGAAGCGGCAACGCGGGAACGACGAACGCGATGCGGACACTGGGACGCAAGAGCGGAAGCCTTGTGTTCATCGGGGATCTTTTAAAGGTGCTGATCCCGGGAATGATACTTCGCTACGCGATCTTTCCGGATGAACCGTACGTTATCCTGTTGTGCGAGATCCTGGGCTTCGGCGCGGTCCTCGGGCACTGCTTTCCGTTTTGGATGCAGTTCAAGGGCGGCAAGGGGATTGCCGTCACGGCCGGCGCGATGCTCTGCGTGGACTGGCGGCTGATCGTCTTCACCGTCGTATTTGCGCTGATCGTGTACCTGACAAAGTACGTTTCCCTCGGCTCGCTTTTTGTCGTCGTGCTGTTCCCGACATACATGGCCATCGTGTACCGCGGCCATGAGTACTGGCTGTGGATGGTGATTGTGGCTTGCCTTTACACAATATCGGGCGTGTATATGCATCGCGCGAATATCAAACGTCTGTTAAGCGGAACGGAAAATAAGATAGGTCATCACGTGAAGGTGGAGGCGGAGGACGCTCCCGCGGAAAATGCGGATGATGACACTAAGGAGGAAGAATAACATGTCGAAGATCAGTGTGCTCGGAGCGGGAACGTGGGGAACCGCACTCGCGATCGAGCTTGCAAACAAGGGACAGGAGGTGACGCTGTGGTCAGCCCTGGAGCGTGAGATCAATGCGCTTCGCGATGACCGCAAGAACATTCCGAACCTGCCCGGCGCTTCTCTGCCGGAGTCGGTATATCTGACGACGGATCTCGCGGAGGCTTGCGATGACGAGGATATCCTGGTGTGCGCGGTGGCTTCCCCGTATGTGCGCAGCACGGCAGCGAAGATACGCATGTACTGCAAGAAGGGACAGATCATCGTCAATGTCAGCAAGGGTATCGAGGATAAGACACTGTTAACGATGACGCAGATCATCGCGGAGGAGATCCCCGGAGCAAAGGTGGCGGTCCTGTCGGGTCCGAGCCATGCGGAGGAGGTAAGCCGCGGAATCCCGACTGCGGTCGTCGTCGGCGCCGAGAACCGCAGGGTTGCCAAGATCGTACAGGAAGCATTTTTCTCGGAGATGTTCCGCGTGTACACAAGCGATGACGTGATCGGTATCGAGATCGGCGGTTCGCTCAAAAATGTGATCGCGCTTGCCGCGGGTATCGCCGACGGACTCGGGTTCGGAGACAATACCAAGGCTGCGCTGATGACCCGAGGAATTGCCGAGATCTCGCGTCTCGGTGTCAAGATGGGCGGCAAGGAGGCAACGTTTGCGGGTCTGTCCGGCATCGGCGATCTGATCGTAACGTGCGCGAGCAACCACAGCCGCAACCACAACGCAGGTTACCTCATCGGACAGGGGAAGACCTGCGAGGAGGCAATCAAGGAAGTCAACCAGGTCGTGGAGGGCGTCAACAGCGCAAAGGCTGCGCTGAAGCTCGGCCGCAAGTACAGGGTGAGTCTTCCGATCGTACAGGAAGTCAACGACGTGCTGTTTAACGGTGAGTCGGTACGGGAATCCCTGATGGATCTGCTTCGGAGAAATCCTACGGAAGAGTACCGCAGAAAATAGGTTACCATGACTAAGAATCAGATGCTGACAATCGAGCTCGTCGTGATAGCGATACTCGTGCTTCTTTTGGCTCTGAAGCTTCAACACAAGACGGAGCGCAATGAGTGGCTCGAGGAGGGAGAGCACGGTGTCGCCGAGGTGTCGGAGGACGGCAAGACGATCAAAACGCCGGACGGGCGGATCATTTTCGTCAACGACGGTACCGAACCTACGGGTAAGGTAACTCCGCAGAATCCCACACCGACTCCGGACGGATCGTTCATGACGGATGAGGAGCGCAAGGTTGCCGCGCTTTCGGCGGACGACCTTGCCCGTTATCGTGCTGCAACGACATATGAAGTGCCGGAAAATATCGCGTTCGCCAAGGTGCAGGAGTCGCTGAGCGTGCGCGAGAAGCCGGACGGCGACTCGAAACAGGTCGGATCGCTTGGACCGTACAACTACTGCATTCTCGAATCCGTAGAGGGAGAGTGGGCGAAGATCACCTCCGGAAGCATCAGCGGCTATTGCCGCGCGAGCTATCTCATGACGGGAGAGGAAGCGATGCTGTACGCGAAGGAAACCGTACAGTGCAGGGCAAAGGCCATTGCCGGCGCGAATATCCGTTCCGCGCCGACGACACAGGCGGATAACGTCGTGGGAGCTGCCAAAACCGGCGACACGTTCAAGGTGACGAAGGCTGCCGTGCTGAGCGACGATCCGGAAGCTCCGCTTTTTGTCGAGATCGAGAGCGGGGACAAGCTTGCCTATATCGCCATGGGAAAGGTTGAGATCAGCTACGGATGGACTGCCGGAAAAGCAACAAAGTGAGGATAGAATATGGGTTTTGAACCAATCTGGTTAAAAAAAGCGATACTGCCGGGGCAACCCGGCTTTTCGTCGTATGTGAGGGGTGAAGGGATCGAGGTTTCCGTAGAGAGGGAGCTTGCGGTACTTCGCGGTCTGAGGGAGGATTTTACGTGGTCCTATATGGTGACGGAGGCGCTTCCCGAGGAGGGCTATGAGATCATTGTCGGGGACGGCAAGGCGGACATCCTCGGAGGTTCGCAGGCCGGTGTTCTGTACGGAATTTTCGATGCGATCCGCCAGCTGATCCTGACGGACACTGTGGTGTCTGTCTCGGAGCGGCCGGTGTGTCCTTTGCGTATGCTGAATCACTGGGATAATGCGGACGGCTCGATCGAGCGCGGTTACTCGGGGAACTCATTTTTCTTCCGTGACCGTGAGTTGATCGTGGACAACCGCACTTTTTTCTACGCGCGCCTGTGCGCGAGCGTGGGAATCAACGCGACCGTGATCAATAACGTCAACGTTCACGAGGATGCCACGAAGCTGATCACGGACGAGTATCTGCCGAAGCTGCGGGAAATGGCGGAATGTCTTGCCGCGTACGGCGTGAAGCTCTATATCTGCATCAATTTTGCGGCGTCCATGCAGCTGGGCGGCTGCCCGGTGTCGGATCCGCTTGACCCGGAGGTGATCGCCTTCTGGGAGAAGGCAGTCGCGCATGTGTACGAGGAGGTGCCGATGCTCGGCGGATTCCTTGTCAAGGCGGACTCCGAGGGTCGTCCGGGACCGCACACGTACGGACGGACCCAGGCAGACGGAGCCAACATGCTGGCGAGAGCGCTGGCGCCCTACGGCGGCAGGCTGATCTGGCGCTGCTTTGTCTACAACTGCTCGCAGGACTGGCGGGATACGAAGACCGACCGCGCCTGCGCTGCGTATGAGTATTTTCACCCGCTTGACGGAGCATTTGACGACAATGTCATCCTGCAGGTGAAGAACGGCCCTGTCGACTTCCAGGTGCGCGAGCCCGTATCGCCGTTGTTCTGCGGCATGAAGCAGACGAACCTGATGCTTGAGGTGCAGGCGGCGCAGGAGTACACGGGACAGCAGAAGCATGTCTGCTTCCTCGTGCCGATGTGGAAGGATGTATTGCGGTTCCGCACGGCCGCATATGAGGAAAATGACCGTGTTCGGGATATTATTTCCGGCGCACATAAGAAAGGCGTGAACTGCGGCATCGCCGCGGTCGCCAACACGGGCGATGATGAAAACTGGACCGGCTCCGATTTTGCGGCCGCGAACTGGTACGGCTTCGGGCGTCTTGCATGGAACCCGTCGCTGTCGGCGGAGCAGATCGCAGAGGAGTGGGCTGGACTTACGTTCGGTGATGACAGGGATGTTTCCGCGGTCGTCGTAAAGGTTTTGCTTGCATCCTACAGCATTTACGAGCGCTATACGGTGCCGTTGGGGATCGGATGGATGTGCCAGCCGAACAATCATTACGGGCCCAATGTCGAGGGCTACGAATACGACCGCTGGGGCACGTACCACCGGGCTTCGCACAGCGCCATCGGTGTTGACCGGTCATCCCGCGGAACAGGGTACGCGATGCAGTATCCGGAGAAGCTGGCGAAGCAGTACGACAATCCCGAGACCACGCCGACGGAGCTTCTGTTGTTCTTCCACAGGCTGCCGTACAACTACGTACTGCCGAACGGAAGCACGCTCATTCAGCACATATACGACACGCACTTTGAGGCGGTGGACGAGCTTCGGGCGCTCATCGCGTCTGTCGTCTCGGTACAGGGCCTGATCCCGGAGAAGGAGTACACCCGGATCATGGAGCGCTTCGCGATGCAGCTGGCGTCCGCGAAGGAGTGGCGTGACCGGATCAACACGTACTTCTGCCGCATCAGCGGTATCGGTGACGCGAAACACCGCACGATTTATGCAGTTTCCGAGGAGGATATCACCTATCCTTCGGCAGGGGATAACGAGTATACTCTGTGACGGACGTCCCTGTTCCGAAGCGGGGACAGACACGGACGCCATTGAGATAAAACGGGACGCCTGTGAAGGACAGATCCCGAATTACACGCAGACAGGAGAAAAAACTATGGACATGACATTGCGCTGGTACGGAAGAGACATGGACAGCGTGACACTGAAGCAGATCCGGCAGATTCCCGGAGTGAAGGGAGTGATCTCGTCGCTTCACAAGGTTCCGGCAGGAGAGGCCTGGACGTATGAGCAGGTGAAGGAGCTCAAGGATGAGATTGAGGCAGAGGGCCTTAAGCTCCTCGGCATCGAGAGCATCAACGTGCACGAGGACATCAAGCTCGGCGCGCCCACGAGAGACATGTATATCGAGAACTACTGCAAGTCCCTCGAGGCTGTCGGAAAGAACGACATTCACCTCGTGTGCTACAACTTCATGCCGATCTTCGACTGGACGAGGACCGATCTCGCGATGCCTCTTTCGGACGGCAGCAACGCGCTTGCATACGATTCGAACCTGATTGACGGAATCGATCCCAACACGATGTTCGAGCGCATGGAAAATGCGAGCGGCGGCTTCATTCTTCCCGGATGGGAGCCGGAGCGCAAGGAC
>CADBLW010000339.1 GCA_902795625.1 uncultured Lachnospiraceae bacterium
ACATACATAACCTTGCCGTTGTATTGCTGCTTCGCTTTGATCACCTGTCCTAAGCCTCGCCCGAACATCGCGGCAATACATGCAAAAGCCGCACCGAACAGAACAAGACAAAAGGCGAGCCTCTTCTTGCTCTTTCGCTGCATCATGCTCTTAAAATTGTCGCGGTAGCCGTTTCGTAAGGTCTGTCGGAAACGGAACAGTTTGCCGTACTCCCTCCCCTCGATCGGAGGAAGCTTGGACATATCTACGCTCTCCTCCTGCTTACGACGCGCCGCGGCCTCCTGGTATACGCCTTCCTTCAGATTCACCTCGCTGTTCTCGTCAAGAAGCGTAACCTTCGGCGTATTGATCTTCAGAAAGAACCTTCCGTTGTGGTTGACAACCGTAATTTTGATCGGTTCCTCCGGCGTGTCGCCGAAAAACGTAAGATCCGTATTGCCGTCCGCGAGTTCATGCTCAGACAGCTCACCGAGGTAAATGTCGTTCTTGCTTCTCGCGACATATCCCTCCGCCTCATGATTCTTGCGCACATCCACCACGCTGCCGTCCTTCAGTTCGATGACGGTGTCACAGTAGAAATCCACCAGCTCGGCCTCATGAGTTACCAGGAGCACCAGACGCTCCCTGGACATGGCCTTCAGGATATCCATGACCATGATGGTGTTGGCCTCATCAAGGTTTCCTGTAGGCTCATCTGCAAGGATGACCTTCGGGTTCTTGACGATCGCCCGCGCGATGGCCACGCGCTGCTGTTGACCTCCCGACAGCGTATCGGGCAGTCGCTTGCTGAATTTCTCCATGCCGACGTTCGTAAGCGCCGCATTCACTCTCTCGGCGATCACCGCATCATCGGTCATTCCGCACAGGCGAAGCGAGTCCGCGACGTTGTCGAACACCGTGCTCTTCTTATTCAGATTGTAATTCTGAAAAATAATGCCGATATCGCGGTTTCTGAGGACATCGTAATCCTTATTTTTCGTCGACATCGCGCTGTCATTGAGCAGGATATCGCCCGAGGCGATACTGTCCAGTCCGCCGATGACATTGAGAAGAGTCGTCTTGCCGCATCCGCTTGGTCCGAACACGGCAACCAGGCCGGTGTCAGGAAGTTCCAATGTGACATCATTGATCACATGGATCTCGTTCTGCCGGCCCTTGTTGTAGTACTTCTGTAGATTTTTCAGCTGAATCATTCTGATTTCACCCCCGTTCTCAGCTAGATCAAATCTCCCCCATCACTCGTAAACATTTCCAAAATCACATTTTTCGATCCTACACTATCCGATTCCGAAAGTAATGTCTATCCCGCAGAACAGAACACTCTCTCGGAACTCAGGATTCTTGATTAAACGCACAATCCCGGATCGCGGGATTTCAATACCGCAGATATGGTACTTCACGGGAATTCCAAAACTTCTGTACACTCAGATATGGTACTTCGCGGGAATTCCGAAACATCTGCACACTCAGATATCGTACTTCGCGAGAATTTCCGCCGGCGTCTTCCGCAGCAGTTTGACCACCGGCAGAATTCCGCACACGATACCGACGGTCATCAGGAATACAAACAGCGCGACTGCCATCCACAGCGGGTAATAGAACGAGTCCGATCCGGAAAATGCGGCTCTGCTCGTAAAATACGTGATCACAACGCTGATGATCAAAAAGCCGATAACCGCGCTGAGCATGAGCACAACGACTGTCTCCACGGCAAAGCGGAACACAATGTTGCTCTTCTTTGCTCCGATGGCCCGGTAGATCCCGATCTCCCTTGTCCGGTTCATAACGGAGGAACGCATCACAAGATACATGCATATTCCTAAGAACACAAGGAACACCGCCACAAGCGCTAGTTGACGGATAACGTTGCCTCTCATATCCTTGAACTCTTCGTTAAATCGGTCTGTAGGCGTTAGAACACCGCTCGAGATCTCACTTGATAACAATCCCCTGCGGTTTGTAACATCGGAGAAATGCGCTCTCAGGTACTCCGTCGTGGCATCCGGATCCGTGGAATGAATCCGGTAATTCACGTAATTTTCATCATGCATGCTCGCGTACAGAGCTGTTTCATCCCTTGTATTTCCCGCGACACCGAACATCCATTTGCTGGAAGGTCTGATGATTTTTGATGTAGCCTCATAATCGCTTTTATTCAGGACAAACAGCCTTCCGCCCGCGGAGGACGAATAATAGACGCTAAGATTAAAATGCTTTGCAAGCTCCGCCCGCAGACTCTCAACCCTCTCAAGCTCCTCAGGATCGGTCTGATCATCATCCGTCCTCGCATACCCCGGTTTCGAGGAGGTATCCAAAAGCGTCAGATCAACCTTTTCGGTGAGGGTAAGCTGCAGTCCGTTGAAGACCATGCTCTCGCCAATCTCGTATTCCGGAAATTCCGTCTTCCCTCTCTTTACATAAAGAGAGATCATCGCGCATTCCCCGGGCCCGAGATTGAAATAACCATCGTCACACTGGATAAACGGAAACGCATCCATGTCTTTCCTGATCTTCTCTTCGGAACAGTAGATACTGTTTTCATCTGACCGGATCACACCGGCGATGCGAAAGTAACTTTCGCCCCCGATCAACGCGCTCATATCCAGACCGATCAGATCACGATATTCACGGATATACTGAAACGGTGTTGTTGCGAGTATCCGGTCCGCGACCTGCGTGGTAATGACCGCATCGTCTTCATTTTTCAACTCCCGGGTACCGCAGAGAAGTTCACAGTCGCCTGCGATCGTGATTGGCAGCGCCTGGGACCAGACCGGTTCACTCATCGGATGATCATAGCCGTTGTTGTAATACCCGAAGGTTTCAAACGCAGCATAGTTCGAATAATATGCACATTCATTGGAGCCTATATTGTTCCCATAGTTTACATCAAGATCGTAATAGTCCACAGCCGCGGACGGATCCGACATCATAGTTAAGATCCTGTCAGCGATATCCTGTTCCGTACCGCAGATCATAAAAATCCTGTCGCTGATATCATCCTTGATCGTGCTTATATTTCGCAGGTCCTGACCGAACCATGCGGTAAAGAACACGAGAATAACTCCGAAGAAAAACAGGCACGCGATCAGCGCGTTTCTCTTCTTGTTGCCTGCGGTATTCCGGAAATTCGCCCGGAAGCCCTGTCGGATACTGTCCTTCAGGCGGAAGAGACGGCCGTATTTTTCGCCCTCGATCGCCGGAAGTTTGCTCATGTCGATCTTGGAATCACTTCTGTCTTCTGCGCTTCGTTCCTCGAACACACCCTCCTTGAGTTTCACCTCACTGCCCGGCTCAAGGATCGTGACTTTTCCGCTGTCCACACGAAGGAACACTCTGCCGCCGTGGTTCACGATCGTAAGCTCCACGGGAGACTCGAGCGGATCGCCGTAGTATTTTACGCTTGTGTTGCCGTCTCCGCAGGTGCTCTTTGTAAGCTCGCCGAGGTAGATGTCGTTTCGGTTTCTTCCGACGTAACCGTTCGTATTCTCGTTGGAACGCACGCCGACGATCTTTCCGTCGGACAGATCCACAACCGTATCGCAGTAGAAATCCACGAGCTTCGTCTCGTGGGTCACAAGGATCACGAGGTGCTCCCCGGACATTTTCTTAAGGATGTCCATGACGAGGATCGTGTTGGCCTCGTCGAGGTTTCCGGTGGGCTCGTCGGCAAGAAGCACCTTCGGGTTCTTGACGATCGCTCTCGCGATGGCTACTCTCTGCTGCTGTCCGCCGGAGAGCGTGTCCGGGAGACGCTTGCGGAATTTGCCCATTCCGACATTGTCAAGCGCAGCCATAACCCTCTCTTCGATTACTGTGTCATCCTCGATCCCGCACAGTCTAAGGGAATCCGCGACGTTGTCGAACACGGTCTCATCGCGGTTTAAGTTATAGTTTTGGAAAATGAACCCGATATCCCTGTTTCGGATACGGTTGGCATCCGCAGAGAGCTCCGTTTCGTCATAGCGGACCTCTCCCGAGGTCGGAACATCCAGACCGCCGATGACATTGAGAAGCGTTGTCTTTCCACAGCCGCTCGGCCCGAAGATCGCGCACATCCCTCTCTCGGGGAACTCATATGTGAGGTCATCAAGCACATGAAGCTCGTTCGGTTTCTGACGGTTATAGTATTTGTCGAGTTTCTGTATCCTGATCATGCCTTATCACCTCCTCTCAGAGATGCCTTGACACTGTTTGCAAACAGATTCTTTACCTGCTTTCTCGTGATCCGCCATGTGAGATAGATCAGACCGAGAACAAGGAAAATGTAATGCACGGGCTGTAAGTAGTTCAAAATCATATCGAGCAATTTTATGTGATATACAAAATATGCGACAAACGGGATCAAAAGCAGCGCAGGAATCAGACATAATCCCATTCTCACATACATTCCCGTCTTGATCACCTTCACGGGGATACCCATGGAGCGCATGATCGCGAGATCGCTGCGGAACGCTTCCACGGAGCGGTTAGTGCACAGATTGATCATGAAGATCACAAGAAGCACCGTTGCGATCCAGACGAACCCTAACACTGCGCCGAGCATGATCATATCGATCATTGTATTGATATCCGGTGAGAAGGTTGCATCGGTTGTGATCGCCGTAAATCCTTCGTCGCGCAGCGAATCGATCGCCTTCTTCGCGGCCTTGTCATTCTCAAAGAACAGACTTGCCTGATTGTAATTTCCCTCGAGACATTCATTGAGCATTTCCTTCACGAAATCCGTCCCTACAAGAAAGATATACGTTTCCTCGCTCTTATACTTTGCGGTCCTCGGCAGAGGCGGTTTGTCCTCCGTAAGTACGCTTGCACCAAGCGTCTTCTCCGTCTCAAACTCACGGCTCATGATCGGATTATTGTTCGAAAAGCTTTTTGCCTTCGTAGGATATACGGTCTTAGCCTTTATTGTTATCTCAACGGATGACGCGTTCTTTGCCTGTTCCGTAAAATTCTGATTCACACAGTATATTTTCCCGGGATCGACATACGGCCAAGCCACAACACGGAAATTCGCACCGGAATCCGACAGGGATTCTCCGTCGATCAGCACATCCGACATGTTGAACTGCAGTCCGATCACTGCGGTCATTGTAAGAAATCCTTCCCTCGTCAGCAGGAGCGTCGGGCGTTCGTTCGTGTCTACGTAAAATGAAGTCCCCACGACCGTAAGTTCATAGTCCGGATCCAGATGAACGATCTCCTCTGTCCCGAGCGGAAGCGTGTCGTCCTTGAAATAGATCGGCAGTCGCAGAAGAACCTCGTTGTCAGCCTGAGGGTAACGGCCGTACGACGGTGTTCCGTAATCTTCATCATAGGCATAACGGACACAGTTTTCGTACCGGGAATCGTAGTCACCGTTGAACGTCATTCCGACATCCTGCTCGTGGAACAAGTCGCACAGATAATCAAAATGCAGACTGTCAGAAGCGTTGTAGCGCTTCGCGAGCTCTGCCACCTCGGAATCCTTGATTGGCTCGCCGTTCTGTCGCGCGATGACCAGCCGTCCCTCTTTTCTCTGAAGAAGGTAAAACGGTTTGAAAACATCGGTAAAATTGCTGCACAGCGCAGTCACGAGGAACAGGCATACCATACCGAAGGAAAGAAGGAAACAAAGGAACAGACTCAGCTTCGGTCTGGAGGTAAACAGCGTCTTACCGAGCCGTACACCGTTGCTGAAGGCCGGGATCGTTATCTTCTGCTCCGCGGAATCAAGATCGGAACCGTTCTCCTTGAGCTCCTGATTCTCAGAGCCTTTCTCGTTAAGGTCCTGATCTTCGGAGCCTTTCTCGTTAAGGTCCTGATCCGCAGAACCGTTTTGTTTTGTCTTTTCAGCGACACCTGTCGCTGTATTGTCGCCGCCTTCAACTTCTGCAGCGCCTTCCGTTCCCCGAAGCATACGGTCGGATTCCACGGCGCCGTCGAAGATACGCACATGGCGCGTCGCGACATTTTCCACGAGATCAAAATCATGGGTGACGATGATCAACAGCTTGTCCTTCGACAGTTCCCGAAGCAGCTCGATGATCTCCTGCCCGGTCTTCGAGTCAAGGTTTCCGGTCGGCTCATCCGCTAAGATGATCGGACTGTCCTTTGCGAGAGCACGCGCAATAACGGTGCGCTGTTTCTGCCCACCGGAAAGCTGACTGCCCTTATGCTTCACATGACCGGAAAGACCAACCCGATCGATCAGTTCCATCGCGCGCTCACGGCGCTTTTTCGGGTCCTTTATGGTCATCAAAGCAAGCTCCACGTTCTGAAGAACCGTGAAGCTGTCAATGATATTATAATCCTGGAAAATGAAAGAGATATACTTCTGCCGGTACTGCTCCCAGTCCGGCTGAAGATAGTGAGACGTGGGCTGCCCCTCGATGTAGAGCTCGCCCTCCTCATAGGTATCCATGCCGCTTAAGACATTCAAAAGAGTGGATTTGCCGGAGCCGGACTCGCCGGTGATCGCGACAAATTCACCCTGATCAAACGACAGGTTAACGCCGCGGATACCTACGGCAACGTTACCCTCGGAAACATAGATTTTCCCTATATTATCCAGTTTGAGCAGTGACATAATATCCTTCCCCCCGTTAACCGCACACCCGAACAGGGAACGAACCTGCCGTCCCTCTTCGTCAATATGCGTTCATTGCTTTACTCCCCATAATAGTCAGCTCATCGCTGACGAATATTATACCACTTTATATCGCGCAAATAAACTGTATATTTATACTTATCAGCATTCTACAGTTATTATTCGTTTTTGTCGAGTCCCGGTTGCGGGAACACAGAAGTTTCACATTTCGGATTTATCCGCAGATTTCACGGATTTTGTCGGTCAGAACAGCCGCGGCACGCTCGTGCGCGGGATGACCGGGATGGCATCGCGAACCGAATGCATCCTGTGTCGTGTCCGGCAGACGACAATACCCTACTCTGTTGTCTCCGCTTTCATCACGGTGCGCAGTGATCGCATTCTTGATCGCTTCCTCCATATCCGTTCCGAGCATTCCGTACACCCACAGCAGATAGCTCTCCGGGTTCTCCGAGCGAAGCTTCTTAAGAAACGCTCTTGCCGCTCCGTCAAATGCTGCTGCACTCGCCTCGTCGAGCGATCCGTCCGCATTTTTCGAAAGCTTATATACCTTTCCCGTCCCCGGGTCCGTATAGTTCTCCGAATTGCAGGCGCCGGAATCGTTGGTCCCGAGGTTGATCACGACAACGTCCGGTTGAAATGCGGAAAAATCATATTTCTCCTGGGAGCCGTACACTCCTGCACCGTTCTCGGAAACAAGGGAACAGACCTTGTCGTAGATCCCCGGCACGTTCATGTGGATATCGTTGTTGTAGCCGCAGTACACGCCCCATCCGCTCTGGGAGACGACTTGATAATCCGCATTCAGCGCCTCCGCGGTCTTATAAGCGTAATTGTCGTAAGCAGAAAACAGCTGCGCCACCCAATCCATCTCATTGTGCGCGCCGATCCCGCCCTCGCCCGAGGTGATGGAATCGCCGACAAACTCGAGACGGAGCTTTGGCTCCTCAACCGGCAGCAGTTCACCGTCCGTGACAACGTCCGTAAGGCGGATATAGTTTGCGCCGTCTCCGCCCATGGGCTGGACTTCCTTTATGATTCTCACATTCCTCACAATGGAAGCGTCCCTGTTGCGGAAAATGATCACCTCATTGACGCCCCGCTTCAGCGGCATGCGGCACACAGGAGAACCGTTGATCAACACAGCGATCCACTGCTCCTGCATTCCGTATTGCGTCTCAATATACGCGGTACAGTTGGACGCCTTCACGTTCATCTCATACCGGCTGCCGGTCCAGAACAATACATCCGGCGCTTCCTTCGACGTTCTTCCGAGAACCTTTACATTGTCGATCATCGGCTACTCCTCATCCAGGATACTTTTGTTTGTTTTAAAAATCTGTGCGGTTATTTTCGAAAGCACAAAATCTGTTTACGAAAACATCACCGGGCTCATTTTACGAAAAATAGATCATTGGATCCGCAGGTTCCTTCGCAGGGATCATGCTCGTGATATACAGCACGACACCCTTGCCCTTGTACTCACGCATGCGCTGTACGTGGACGTCGGCGGTTACCTCAAACCACATTCTGCTCTTCAGCGAATCGGGCGACACGGCAGCGGGCAGTTTGGCCATAAATCCCGAGAACTGGGTGTCCTCCGCGCAGCAGGTCATCACCATGCGCCCGGGAACGATAAAGCCCTTCGGAAGGCGCGGCGATACATACAACATGGACAGGAAATGGATCGTCTTCCCCTCGTAGTGCTCCGGGTATTCCGAGGCATCCATAAACCAGATTCCGTAATCCGCGTCGGAGATATCGATCTTCTGCTGCGAGATATCATACGGCAGCTCATCCTCGAAATCGCCGGCGACTTTTCCGTCCGCGCGCTCGTAGGAGATCTGCGTCTTGCGGTTGACTGCCTTAATGCTTCTGCGGATGAGTGACCGATCCGTGTTGTCATCGCAGCGGTTCACGATCACAACGTCTGAGTATCTGACCTCATCCAGGATCATGGCACGCATGTTCGCGAGATACATCGGAAACGTCGTGGAATCCACGATGGTTACGATCTGTCCGAGCACCCAGTTCTGCGGCATGTCAAGATCAAGAAGCTCGTCAAGTTTCCACATTCCGTTCCACTCGATCATGATCATGTTGGGATCATAATAATCATCGAGATCGGTCAGGAATTTCGTCGTGAGCTGCTCTTTCTCCTCGACGCTGATGATGCTGACCCCCTTCTTTGCAAACGCAACCTCATCGTACTCCTCCTCGCCTTCCTCGGCAACGATCAGGAGCAATTTGCCGGATGCGAGGAACTGAGGATCGTTCAGCGTGTCGCGAATAAATGAAGTTTTCCCACTGTCCAAAAAACCGTTAATGACAAATACGGGCTTGTCCATAGGTCAAATCCTTTCTCAATCCAACTCAAAGAGTTCCTTGATGGCATCCTCATTCATCTTGCTTCCGATCACGCAGATGCGGCCGATAATGTCCGGCGCTCCGTCGCGGATCTCATACTCGCCGGGCGTAAGATCGAAATAGTGCCATTTGCCTTCCGCATCGGGAACCATTCCCTTGGCGCGCAAAATGATGCCGTAATCCTCAGAGTTTGCGAGCTTTTCAAGGATATCCATAAGCGTATCTTCCTCGTACTTCCGAACCGTCTCACGTCCGAAGCTTGTGAACACCTCATCCGCGTGATGATGGTGATGATGGTGACCGTCATGGTGATGGTGGCACTCGCACTCCGGATCATCGCACTCCTCGCCGTCATGATGGTGATGGTGATGATGCTCGTGCTCATCCTCATCGTCGTCATCATCGTGGTGATGGTGATGGCATTCACACTCCGGATCATCGCACTCCTCACCGTCATGGTGGTGATGGTGATGATGCTCATGCTCGTCCTCATCGTCGTCATCATGGTGATGATGGTGGCACTCGCACTCCGGATCATCGCACTCGTCGTCATCGTGATGATGGTGATGCTCCGCCTCCTCAAGGAGCTGCTTCGCGAGATCTACCTTCGTCTCCATCGCAGCAAGGATCTGCGCACCGGTAAGATCATCCCAGGGCGTTGTAACGATCGTCGCTTCCGCATTTTTCTCGCGGAGAAGCTTTACGCATGCTTGCAGCTTATCCTCGGATACGTTCTGGCTGCGGCTAAGAAGGATCGTGTGCGCGCACTCGACCTGATTGATGAAAAATTCACCGAAGTTCTTCATGTAGATGCGGCATTTGCCGGCGTCAACAACCGTGACAAGACCGGTCACGACCATCTCGGGATCGCCGATTCCCTCAATCGCGCGAACGACGTCGGAAAGCTTGCCGACGCCCGAGGGCTCAATGAGGATGCGGTCGGGATGGAACTGCTCCTTCACCTGCGTGAGAGCCTTGCCGAAATCGCCGACCAGCGAGCAGCAGATGCAGCCCGAGTTCATCTCGGTGATCTCAATGCCGGCGTCCTTCAAAAAGCCGCCGTCTATACCGATCTCACCGAACT
>CADBLW010000340.1 GCA_902795625.1 uncultured Lachnospiraceae bacterium
CACCAACGGCCTCAAGGAGTTCGACAAGGCATACAAGGAGAAGCTCATCTACCGCGTGGTCACGACGAACCTCGTGTACCAGTCGCCCGAGCTTCTGAAGCGCAAATGGTACATCACAGCCGACATGAGCAAATACATCGCTCTCCTGATCGACTCCCTGAACCATGACGCCTCGATCAGCGAATACCTCGATCCTACCGAGCGCATCCACAAGATCCTCGAGAAGAAGAGGAATGGGGAAAAGATATAACGGGAGTGAAGGTGCACGCACCGGCTGAGGCCGGTGATTATGTGAAAAGGGCCCGCTCGGAATCAACGATTCCGAAGCGGGTCTTTTTGCATAATCAAGAGCAGACGAAGTCTGCGATGCGGGCACCGAGCGAGCGATACGAAATAGAGCCCGCGAAGCGGGGTCTATGAGTGAGCGCGTCAGGAGCGGACGCAGTCCGCGGTAGAACAACCGAGCGCGCGTACACGAAATAGACTCCGCGCAGCGGAGTCTATGAGTAACGGGAATCTGCAACGCGGGGTCTATGAGTGAGCGCGTCAGGGGCGGCGGGATTTCCTTCCGCGGCTCTTCATTTATGCGCATTTTCCGAATACGCATTGACACAATACGCATTAACGTGTTATAGTTCTCCCAAAAGGAGGTGTCCCTATGCTGACCATCTACCCCGCCTGTTTTTTTCCTGACGGAACCGGCTATTCCGTCATTTTCCCTGATCTGAACTGGCTCGCGACCAGCGGCGACAGTCTTCCCGATGCCATGAACCGAGCGGTCGACTGCCTCGCCGGATACCTCTATACACTGAAGCAGGACGGCGATCCGATCCCCGAGCCCTCCGCCGTCACCGATATTTCTGCGGAAAATGTTGCCAAAGAGTTGGATTGTGACGCCAACGGTGCCTTTGTTAATATGGTTTCCGTGGATGTGGAAGAGTATGCCCGCATGCATTTCAAACGATCCGTTCGCAAGACACTCACGATTCCCGCCTGGCTGAACACTGCCGCACAGGAATTGCACATAAACTTCTCGCAAACGCTTCAGGAAGCACTGGTAGCGAAAATTAAAGCCAAAAAGCTGTAAAACCAAGGGCCGCGGAAATCATCCCGCGGCCCTTATCAGTTCTATCAGTTCCGTCTTTTACCTGTCATCGTACTTCTGTTCCACGACAGCGAAACCTACCTTCGCTATGATGAACAGACAAATAATCACACAGAAGATCCATACCGCGGGCTTCGCCGCATCTCCGGTTTTCACCGGAGGCTCAGGATCGACGATCGGCGTCGGCGTCACCGAAGGAATCGGCGTTGTCGACGGCGTCGGGATTATTGTTTCCGTCGGAACAGGCGTCATCGTCACCGTCGGAGTGGGTGTCACCGTTTCCGTCGGGGTAGGCGTCACCTCCTCAGTCGGAGTGGGCGTCGCCGTCCCTTCCGGTGACAGTTCAGGCGAAACCTTCGGCGAAACCTCAGGCGATACTTCCGGTGATACTTCCGGCGATACTTCCGGTGACAAATCCGGTTTCGGCTCCTCTTTCTCGTATTTGTTCGAGAAGGAGACAACGCTCTGCTCGCCTCCGCGGATCACTCCGGTTGTCCCCTCCGAGCCATCCTGCGAATAGCCCTCCGGAAGCGCATCCGTCTGCTGTGTCGCTTCATATGTGGTTCCGTGAGGAAGTCCGACAAGAACCACCGTCTGGTTCGGCGCAACCGGGATCGTCACCTTCCCGTTCTCATCCGTGACATACGGTCCATCGGCGTTGACGTCAACGCTCCGCTTCTTCATTCCGCGGGCAATCGAGAGTCCCTTGACCGGCTTGCCCTCCGAATCTTTAAGAACCAGATTCACAAAGAATACGGTATCATCCTCCGGATATTCCCCGCCAACGTTCACGGAAACAGCCATGGAACCGTCTTTATATCTGTTTCGGAAAATGCGGCCTCCTTCCACCTGCCTCTTATCAGTTATGATCAGTTCTCCGGAGGCGCTGCCCTCCTCGACCGTCACAACGTACTTCTCCTCGTGAGAGTCGTACTGAACGGTGCTGTCATTCCCCGGAATCTCGCGGATCGTGTAG
>CADBLW010000341.1 GCA_902795625.1 uncultured Lachnospiraceae bacterium
ATGCTGCAATGATTATTGCGAGTACATCGGAGCTGTGGGAACCGAAGAACTGGAAGAACTCGGAATTGCCGATGAGTTTTTTGAAGACGACGGTTCTTTCGACGGATGGGACGATGCCCATGAATTTCTTACGAAAGACGGAAGCTTATGCGGTTATTTGTTCCGCTGTTTGCATTGCGGCAAATATCATCTGAGAGTAGATGCGGATTAACCGAAAGCAGAATGCAGGCAAAAAGCAGGCAACGCTTCGGAAAATGTTGACAAAACCATACAGATGCAATAGAATATGCGGTGTTAAGCGTTGAACGTACGTCAGTACGGAAGAGGTAGCGGATCAGAGACGGAGTGTCATCGGCTGGAAGCACTCCGCGCGAGCCTTTCGGAACCTTCAGTGCGGGAGCTTTCCGGCGAAAAGCGCGAGCGGTAAGCCGGATGTCCGTGTAGCAAACAAAGTACACGTTGAGTGCGGAATATTTTCCGAAATAGGGTGGTACCGCGGTAATTTATCGTCCCTTGCAACTTACTTGCAGGGGACGTTTTTAATTGTCCGGAAAGGAGATAACTCAAGTATGAAAGAACAGATCGAGAGCATTTTGTCGGCGGCGAAGGAACGCATTGCCCAGGCGACCGATGAAAATGAACTGCAGAAAGTGAGAAGCGAGATCGTCGGCAAGCAGGGTACGCTCACCATGCTTCTGAAGGAGCTTCCGAAGGTGGACGCGGCCGAGAGACCGGAGATGGGTAAGCTCTTAAACCTTGCGAAGAACCAGGTCACCGAGCTGATCGACGAGAAGCGCACGGACCTGAAGCTGAAGGCTTCCGAGGTTTCGCCGGATTTCGACTGCTCGGTTCCCGGCGTGATGCCCAGAAACGGCGGTCTTCATCCGATCACGCAGATGTGCTATGACCTTAATGACGCGTTCCGCTCCATGGGCTTTGAGGTGTTCCAGGAGGACGATATCACGAGCGAGATGTACGCGTTTGACAAGCTGAATTTTCCGCAGAATCATCCTGCGAGAGAGAGCATGGATACGTACTGGCTGGAGGGCCACGACAACGGTCCGACCAACGAGAAGCTTTGCCTTCGTCCGCATCTGACCGGCGGCAGTGTCCGCTACATGCAGACGCACAAGCCTCCGTACCGCTTCGTGTATCCGGGCCGTGTGTACCGCAACGAGACCACGGACGCGCATCATGAGCGCGCGTTCTTCCAGTACGAGGCGCTGATCGTCGACAAGGACATCACCTTCACCTCGGGCAAGGTTCTGATCAAGAGCATTTTGAGCAAGGTGTTCGGCACGGATGTTCCGGTGCGTATGCGCTCCGGTTTCTTCCCCTTCGTCGAGCCCGGCTTTGAGATCGATATGCAGTGCCAGGTGTGCGGCGGCAAGGGCTGCAGCGTCTGCAAGCATGTAGGCTGGATCGAGGTTATGCCCGGCGGTTCGCCGCATCCGAACGTGCTTCGCGCGGCGGGTCTTGACCCGGACGAGTACACGGGCTTCTATGTCAACATCGGTTTGGACCGTCTGGTCATGATGCGCTACGGCGTGGACGACGTTCGCCTGTTCCACAGCGGTGACCTGCGCTTCCTGAGCCAGTTCCGATAGGAGGGAAAATACATGAAACTTTCGTTATCCTGGATTAAAGATTATGTTGAGCTCCCCGAGGACGCTGACCTGAAGCAGCTCGCTTACGACCTGACCATGGACACCGTCGAGGTGGAGGACGTGGAATACATCGGCCGCCGGTTCGACAACATCGTTGTCGGTGTGATCACCGCGGTAAATCCTCATCCCAACGCCGACAAGCTGCGCGTCTGCACGGTTGATCTCGGCGGCGAGGAGCCGAAGGAGATCGTCTGCGGCGGTATCAACCTCGCTGTAGGCATGAAGGTTGCGGTTGCCGTTCCCGGCGCTATGGTTCGCTGGCACGGCGAGGGCGAGCCTGTGGAGATCAAGAAGTCGAAGCTCCGCGGCGTGGAGTCCTACGGTATGATCTGCGCTTCCTCGGAGATCGGTCTCGG
>CADBLW010000342.1 GCA_902795625.1 uncultured Lachnospiraceae bacterium
ATGAGCTGTGCAGGGGGAGTTTGTTATGTATGAAACTGGAGAGGAAACCGAGAAGGTCCTGTTGGTCGCGGTAGCGGCGGACGGACCTGACAGCGGCGCCGACAGCGCGGAGGAGTCCCTTGATGAGCTTGCGGCGCTTGTGAAGACCGCAGGCGCGGAGACGGTTGGCCGTCTGATCCAGAACCGCGAATCCGCGCACCCGGGGACGTATCTCGGCAAGGGCAAGCTCGAGGAGCTTGCGGAGCTTCTGGAGGCCACGGGGGCCAGCGGCATCGTCACGGACGATGAGCTCACGCCCGTACAGATGAAGAATTTGGAAAATGCACTTTCGTGCAATGTCATGGACCGCACGATGGTGATCCTCGATATCTTCGCGCAGCACGCCATGACCGGCGAGGGCAAGCTGCAGGTGGAACTGGCGCAGCTTCGGTACCGCTCGTCCCGCCTTGTGGGCATGGGACGCGCGATGTCAAGGCTTGGCGGCGGCATCGGCACGAGAGGACCCGGCGAGAAGAAGCTGGAGGTCGACCGTCGTACGATCCGCAACCGCATCGCACAGCTCAACCGCGAGCTGGCGGAGGTGAAGAAGAACCGCGACGTGCGGAGAGAGCAGCGCATGCGCTCGGCCATCCCGGTGATCGCCATTGTCGGCTACACAAACGCCGGCAAGTCGACACTTTTGAACCGCCTGACCGACGCGGGAGTGCTCTCGAAGGACGCGCTCTTCGCGACCCTTGACCCGACGACGCGCAATTATCATTTGCCGAGCGGGCAGGAGGTGCTGTTCACGGACACGGTCGGGTTTATCCGGAAGCTTCCGCATCATCTGATCGATGCCTTCCGCTCGACCCTCGAGGAAGCGAAGTACTCCGACCTGATCCTCCATGTGGTGGACGCCTCGAACAAAAACGCCGACGTGCAGATGGCGGTGGTGTACGACACGCTGCGCAGGCTGGAGATCGGCGACCGCAAGGTCGTCACGGCGATGAACAAGCAGGATCTCGTGACGGACTCGGTCTGGAAGGACCTCCAGGCGGAGCGCACGGTGCGCATCTCGGCAAAGACCGGCGAGGGCATCCCCGAGCTGATCGACGCGATCTCCGAGGTGCTGTTGGAGGGCAAGGTGTACATCGAGCGCGTGTACGGCTACGATGAGATCACGAAGCTGCAGGGGATCCGCAAATACGGCCAGCTTCTCTCGGAGGAGTATGTCGCGGAGGGGATCTCGGTGAAGGCATATGTGCCGAGAGATCGAAGGGATCTTTTGTAAAATTTTCCGTACGAAAAATATTTTTCGCGGGAAAATCACCCGAAATCGGCGGTGAAATAATGTGGTTTCGGCAGTATGCCGAAAATTGTTAACAATGAGCCCGGACAGGGAGGTTGGGGAAGAAGCCCGAAAGCCTTTACTGACGGGCTCTTTTGTTGCTTTCAAGTACATTTTCCGAAAAAATGAAATTTGTGCAAAAGCGACAAAACCACTATATATAGTGTACCTTTCACAGAAAGTTCAATATTTTGTTGACACGCTGTGTCGGCCTGTGCTATCATGTAGACAATCGCCCGCAAGGGCCATCATCTGTGTAATACGTTTAAAAGGAGAGTGGAAAAAGCATGATTCAGGTAGCAAAAAGAAACGGGGAACTGAAAGAATTTGACCTTCACAAGATAGACGCAGCCATTGAAAAAGCATTCAAGGCTACGAATAAGGAATATACATCCGACATTATCAGTCTGCTGTCGCTTCGCGTTACGGCGCAGTTCCAGAGCAAGGTTGAGAACGGCGTAGTAGGCGTGGAGGACATCCAGGACAGCGTTGAGCACGTTTTGGAGCAGACCGGTTACACCGATGTCGCCAAGGCATACATTCTCTACCGCAAGCAGCGCGAGAAGCTGCGTGAGATGAAGTCCACGATCCTTGACTACAAGAAGATCGTGAACAGCTACGTCCACGAGGAGGACTGGCGTGTCAAGGAGAACTCCACCGTCACATATTCCGTCGGCGGTCTGATCCTGCACAACTCCGGTTCCATCACCGCGAACTACTGGCTCTCCGAGATCTACGATCAGGAGATCCGTGACGCGCACAAGAACGCGGACATCCACATCCACGATCTCTCCATGCTGACCGGTTACTGCGCGGGTTGGTCCCTGAAGCAGCTGATCATGGAAGGTCTGGGCGGAATCCCCGGCAAGATCACGTCCTCTCCGGCGAAGCATCTCTCCACCCTCATGAACCAGATGGTCAACTTCCTCGGCATCATGCAGAACGAGTGGGCGGGTGCACAGGCATTTTCCTCGTTCGACACCTATCTTGCACCGTTCGTAAAGATTGACAACCTTTCCTACAAGGAAGTCAAGCAGTGCATCCAGAGCTTCGTGTACGGCGTGAATACGCCGAGCCGCTGGGGCACGCAGGCGCCTTTTTCGAACATCACTCTCGACTGGACCGTGCCGGCCGATATGGCTGAGCTTCCGTGCCTTGTCGGCGGTGAGGAGCTCGACTTCTGCTACAAGGACTGCAAGAAAGAGA
>CADBLW010000343.1 GCA_902795625.1 uncultured Lachnospiraceae bacterium
CGACGCCGTAAAGCGCGACGCGGCGGTAGTCGCCGATGATGCGGACGCGGCCGTAGGCGTCCGGAAGACCGGTGATGATGCCGACGTGGCGGGCCTTGCGGATCTCGTCGCTGTAGACGCGGAAGACACCGTCATTGTGCGTCGTGCGGTACAAAAATTCCTCCTCAACCTTCTCGGAGAGCTCGTAACCGTACGCCTGGCATGCCTTGCGGGTCATGTTGAGACCGCCGAAGGGGTTGACGCCGCGGCGAAGCGGCCGGTCGGTCTGCAGGCCGACGATCAGCTCCCTGTCCTTGTCCAGGTAGCCGGGCTTATAATTGAGAAGAGAGGTTACATGCTGTGTGTCGATGTCGAGGACGCCGCCGAACTGCTGCTCGAGATCGAAGAGATGGGAAAGCTTGCCCATCAGTTCCTTCGTGCGTTCGGTTGCGCCTGCGAGGAAACTTCCGTCCCCCTCGTAGGGCGTGTAGTTCTTCTGAATGAAGTCGCGGACGTTGATCTCGTCTTTCCAGGCTCCTCCGACAAATCCTTCCCAAGCTTCCATGGCGGTACCTCCTCGCATGCGCTGTTCCTGCGGTTCGCAGTGTATTATTTTCCGAAAAATGATCCCGCGCAACTTCGTCGCGTTGTCACTTTAGTGCAGTGTTGCAAAATAAACAAAAAAGCAACAGGTCGTTATGATCTGTTGCCCAGACGGTCGGCTAAATGACAGCGATTTTGCTGTCCGACGCATTTAACCCCACTGTGGTTATTTCCACATGAACCGTCAGAGGCTAAATGTTCTTCACTTGTGCTCAGCATACCACAACATATGGGGGCAGTCAAGAGGACAAATTGCACGAAAAAATCGAAAAATTCGTTACGATTTCTCTTGAAAACCGAAAACCACGGTGTTATAATAACTGAAATGGTAAATGATATTTAACACTCGCGTGGGAGAGCGCGAAAGTCAGAGAGGAAAAGGGAAACTGTGGTACGTAGGGCGCAGTCGAGGAATGTATCGGAGGGGATGCAGCGACTGCAGGAGCAATAACACCACAGAAAGAAGTGGGAAATACAGGGGGGGTAGTAATTATGTTGAAACGATGTGTCGCTGTGCTTCTGATCATGGCGTTGGTTGTCGTGTCCGCAGCTTGCGGAAAGTCCGGAAACGAGGCAAAGCCGGAGAAGGACAATGAGCAGGAGCAGGAGAAAAGCAAAGAGAGAACGAAAAACGGGTTCCGTCGATATACCAATGTGATGGATGAATACGGGAATGTGACCTCGGCGAAGGAACTCACGGAAGAGTACGAGGATCTGATCACGGAGAAGACGGACCGCGTATACAAGAACGGTGAGGTGACGGAACTGACCCGCTGGTACTACGACAGCACCGGCAAGATTCTTTTGAAAAAGGTGGAATGGCACGCAAATCCGTACTATCTGACGGTTTCCAGGGAATATGACACGGAAGGCCGCCCGATCCGGTATTCCCAGAAACAGGAGCATGAGGCAGAGCCGGGTGTCGAGCAGGAGAAGATAAATTTTCCGGATGAGTATTTCCGGTTTATTCTGAATATGGATACGTATGCCTTCGGTGCGTTTTATGCAAACTTTGATGTGAAGGAACTGAAGACGGAATATACGTATGGGGATGACGGGAGGCTCAAGAGCATTCAGTCGGTTGCGGAAACCGGAGATGTGATCGCTTTTGTGGAGTGCGGTAAAGGCGATATCATACTGAAACAGGAATACAACTTTAATCAGTATCGGTATAAGGAAGCCTACGATCCGGAGACCGGAAAGGGGACGTGGGAACTGTACAGCGAGAGCGTGATGGATGAGCACGGACGATGGAGCTGGGCTTTGGAAAGTTCGGGAGAAGTAGAGTACGACAAGGACGGGAAAATGACGAGAAGAACGGAGTATACGGAGAACAATCCCGCAAGTTCGGCGTATCTCTGCAAGGAAACCGTGTATCACGCAGTCGGTGACGGTGTTCAGGCAAACACCACAGCGTACGATATGGACGGAGCGGTATCGTCTCGCATTGAATCGGTATATGATTCCAAGGGTCGTGAGACGTTGATGGTACAGGAATACCTCGGCCTCTATACGAACACTGATCCGCTCAAATATATCGTGTCCACAACGTACCATGAGAACGGACAGGTTGCCACACAGTCAAGTCAATACTTCGACTATGAAAAAAATGAGTATGTGCTACGTCTGGAGAGGGAGTGGGACGCCGACGGCGTGTCGCTGATCAGCCGGCAGTATGACGAGCTCGGACAGCCTGAGCAGGAATTCATTACGGAATACGTTCAGGTGGACGGGGTTGCCGGCAAGGTCAGGAGACAGGATGCCAGCGAGTTCACCGGCGGTGTAGGAACTCTAGTCACACAGAACTGGTACATCTGCATGAAGAATCCGTACAATGAGGACGAATGGGTCAATTACAGCTATATAGACTTTGACAAGAGAGGAAACGGCACGGATCGTTACAATGCGGAATTCGATCAGGAAGGCCGTTTGATCAAAACGTCGGTCGGAGAGTATTTTACGGAATATGATGCTCAGGGGCGGCCGGCGCATGCGCTGGATAGTCAGGCAGGATCTGAAGAGGGATGGCAGGCGCAGGGGTATTATGAACATTTTTACGAGTACTGGGAAGGTGAAATGCCGCAGTAGAAGCGGCGAGTGCAGCAAGGGGGGACGAAAAATGAACAGTACATGTAAGAAAATTACGGCAGTAGTGTTGACTGTTGTGCTTGCGGCATGCCTTACGGCCTGCAGCGGCGGAACGAAGGATCCGGAGAAGGAGAAAGAGAAGAGGAAGCCCTCGGGATACCGTTGCTACCTGATCGAAGACCCGCAGAAACCCGATGACAGGGTGCTGGTGTCGGAATACGAGGATCTTGTCACAGAGGTGACGTATAAAACGTACAGCAGCTACGACGACCACGAGCTGGAGTCAGTGACCCGGTGGTACTATGATGAAAACGGGGAGTATCTGCTGAAGAGGGTTGACTGGAGCGCCTCGGACAGCATGGTTACCACTTCCACAGAGTACGACATGAAGCGCCGCAAGATCCGCTATTCGGAAAAGCAGGAGCATGAATCTACGGCAGACCAGGAGAAACCGAAGATCGCGCTTGAGTATGTGAAATACCTGCCGAGCGCAACCGATTACTACTATTACAACGCCGGCAACGATGTGAAAGAGCTGGTCACAGAATTTACCTACAAGGGAGATTCCGACAAGCTTGCAAGTATGAAGACGGTTACGGACACCGGCAAAGAGGTCGCAACGGTGGAACTCGGTGACGGTGACATTGTCCTTTTCAGGAAATTCGAGACGGACACGTGGCGCCTTGAGGAGAGGTATGATCCCGATAAAAGAACGGGCGTATGGTATTATTACAACCGTGATATCCTGAACGAAGAAGTGCAGGGAAGTGACGGGAACGGGAAACTTTACTCGTACGGGCCGAATGAATACGACGAGTCCGGCAGGATCACACGTTCCCAGATGTATCTGTTCGATTATTACGATAACATTCCGTATCTTGCCGAAGATATCATATATATCTATGAAACGGACGGCACCGTAACAAAAACAACAAAGGACTATGATGCTTTGGGGCAGGATGTAGGAGCGGAAGGAACGGAAAAACTGGATTCCGAGGGCAGAGTTCTTTACGATTTGGATATCTTTTACAACAGTGACGGTTCGCTTGCGTTTAAGACCGAGCGCACGTACACCTACCACGATAACGGCGTGACGGCGTCCCAGCTTGAACGGCGTTACAACGAATCGCAGAAGGAAATGCGTACCGTTATAGACGATGAGTACGACGAGGGAGGCAACACGATCGCAAGCCGGGTTTATGATTCCGCAGGGAATCTGAAAGAGGAATTCACAACAGTCGATGTGAAAACGACAGATATCGCCGGTAAGACCCGGTGCCGCATATGGACCGCCTACGATAAAGGACTCGATTATAAGACTTATGAAATCTACGAAATACAAATGAGCATGCCGTGCGGTTTCAATGACTGGATCAGACTGCCCTACGGGAATGACGAATGGTATACCTACCGGACGGTGACGACGGACTGGAACGGTGACACAACGGCAAATGATTACAATGCGAAGTTTGATGCGGACGGACATCTTCTGAAGGTTGATACGAACGGCGGTGAGACATATGCCGAGTTTGATACGCGGGGACGTATCATACACTGCCTTGAATCCGGTAATAGCGTATGGGAGTATGGATACGAGTACTGGGAAGGCGAAGCGCCGCAGAAGTAAGGCAGGATGACAGCAGTGAGGGGGGACAGCTACTATGGCAATGAAATATTCATGTCCGAAATGCGGGGTGGGGTTGGTATTTGACCCGCAGACACAAATGCTGCGCTGTGAATACTGTGACACATCGTTCACCGTGCAGGAGGTAAAGGAATCGAAACTCGGGCTGGAAGAACTGATCCGCAGAAAGAACAAGGGGACGGATCAGACGGCCTCGGAGGAATACGACGGCGAAGGGCACGGGACGATCTCCATGAAGCTGCTCCGCTGCAATTCCTGCGGAGCGAAGCTTGCGTTCAGCAATGTCGAGACGTCCTCGTACTGCGCGTATTGCGGCCAGCCTACGATTGCGACGGAACGGCTGCAGGATTTCCGCCGGCCGGATTTTATCATTCCGTTCAAGGTCACAAAGGAGCGGGCGGAGCGGCTCATTCGTGAGCAGATTGAAAACGGCAGGTTCATCCCGGACGAGATCCGGAAATTTGATCCGGAACGGATCTGCGGGATCTATATTCCGTACTGGCTTTTTGATGTGTATACCTCCGACGGACAGCTCTGGAAATACAGCGACGGGGACGACGGTACATTTTATGCGTATTATGCCGCGGACAGCGAGTTTCACCGGGTGACTTATGAGGCTTCCCGAAGATTTAACGACAGCTTCTCGTCCAAGCTGGAACCGTATCGCATGGATGAGGTGATGAGATTCGACGAGACATATCTCTCCGGGTTTTACTCCGACCAGTTCGATGTGGACAAGGAGGAAGCGGGAGCGCAGGTGCGCGCCAGGGCTAAGCGGATGTTCCTCGAGGAGATTACGAAGAGGCGGAAAGCCATGCATGTGATGGAGGTATTTTCCCATCCGGTCGCGGAGGAATACAAGCCGCGATATGCGTTGCTGCCGGTCTGGTTCATGACCATGAGATACCGCAACAAACCGTACACGGTTTTGGTGAACGGGCAGACGGCCAAGACGGTCTGTTCGCTGCCGGTCAACAAGGTGAAGGCATACGGTTTGTTTACTGCCTTTGCGTTACTGTTCAGCGCGTTGCTGATGGGACTGTTTGCGATCATCAACGCAAACCTTTTCAACAGTAAGATGTCAGACACGGATCAGACGCTTCTATTTGCGCTGATCTACATTCCGATCACCGTTGTGTTGTTCGTCCTGTCCCGGCTCTCCTCCATAAAGAGGCTGTTCCGGATCGGAAAGGGAGTGAGGGATGCCGGAATGTACAGCAACGAAGAGCTGTTGAATAAGAGACAGGGGGTGTGAGACATGAGTGATACCTATTGGATCATCTCCGCGGTGATTGCGGTTTTGTTCGGCATCAGTTTCGCGCTTCGCGTCATGGAGC
>CADBLW010000344.1 GCA_902795625.1 uncultured Lachnospiraceae bacterium
CACCGTGAGAGGCACCGCGGCAAACTCCGCGGGGATGCCGCCTTGGAGCACGCACATCGGGGTGTAGGTACCATTTTCCGTTGTATCCCGAAGCCAAGTCAGCGCCTCGCCGAGCCGTGTGAATGCGTCATCGTCACACTCCGCGACATCGGTGACGGTGTCGAGACCGGCGCGGTGGGTAAGTTCGTTGGCAATTACGGGACTGATGCCGGTGATCGTTGTGTAGATGGCTCTGCGCAAGTCGCCCGTGCATGTGCGCACGGCGGCGATCAGGGCAGAGACCGGCTCATCCCGGAGAGAGTGCTTGTCCGCGGTGTTCGGAATGAAATAGGAGCGGCCGGGAAGCACCTCGCGGACCGAACTGACCATCGCAGAGACGCGCTTGATGCTGTCGATGACCGTCTCGTTGTCATCGCAGAAAATGATGTTCGAGTGTTTGCCCATCAACTCGATGATGAGCCATTTGACGCGCGTGTCACCCATCTCGTCGAGGTGCTCGATCTTCATGCGGATGATGCGCTCCAGACCGGGCTGCTCCACCGAGAGGATCCGGGCGCTGTTTAAGTGCTTCCGAAGCAGCATGCAGAAGTTCGGCGCCGTCAGCGGCGAGGGGCGGTTGTCCGGGATCAGGCACGCGAGCGGAAGGGACGCGCTCGCGGAGAGATGAAGCCGGTAGGTGTCATAGTTTTTTATCGTAAGAAGAAGCTCGTCGGGTTCGGGCTGCGCGATCTTGGTGATCCGCCCGCCGACCAGCGTCTGTTGCCATTCGTGTACAAGGCAGGAAACGGTGATTCCGTCGAGAGCCATAGGGATTCCTCACATCAATAAATATCAATCCGCAAAATGAAAGCCTTTCGCGGGAAGCGCACGTGCCATACTACCTGCAGTGGTGTCTTCCCCCGAAGTATACCACAATTTGTTTGACATTGCCACGGGAAAAACATATAATAGAAATGATTGAATTTTTGTGAAACGGCGCTGTCGGACACGGTCAAAACGGGTCTTCGGCAAGGGGGGAGCGCCGAAGGAGAGCGGAAGGCAATGATCAACAAATTAGAACGCAAATTCGGACGCTACGCCATCAGGGGACTGATGAAGTATATCATGCTTCTGTACGGTCTCGGACTCATCATGTTCTTTGTGAGCCCGGAGTTTTACTCTAACTGGCTGTCGCTCGATGTCGAAAAAACATTTCTGCATTTTCAGCTGTGGAGACTGATCACATTCCTGATCCAGCCGATCGAGCAGAACAATATCTTCTTCGTGCTTATCACGATGTATCTGTATTACTTCATCGGCAACATGCTGGAGATGAAGTGGGGCAGCTTCCGGTTTAACCTGTTTTATTTTTCGGGAGTTCTGTTCAACATTTTGCTGTGCGTCCTGATCTATGTATTCACGTACTTCGTAGTCGGAACGGGAATTTCGGTCGGGGTCGGTCTCGAGTACATCAATCTGGCGATGTTCTTCGCTTTCGCCGTGGAGTTCGGTGAAGTGCAGCTTTTGCTGTTCTTTGTGCTTCCGATCAAGGTCAAGTACCTTGGGATCTTCTACGCGATATGGTACGGCTACAATTTTGTCAGCATTTTCGTGAAACTCGGCTGGGAGCCTTTCTTACTGACGTTTATTCCGTTTATGATCGGAATCATGAACTTTTTCATTTTCTGGATCGTCTCCAGAAAATCGAGAAGAGCGCGGAGAAGAACCGTGCAGGATATGCGCCGGCGTTACATGTATATGCAGGGCGTGAGGGCCGGAGAGCGCGAGGGAAGCGTTGTCAACCAGGCCTCGGGGCACAAGGTCATCACCAGACATCGCTGCGCGGTGTGCGGGCGTACGGAGCTGGATGACGATATGCTGGAATTCCGCTTCTGCTCCAAGTGCGAAGGCAACTACGAGTACTGCATGGATCACCTCTATACGCACACACATGTAGTGCGGGAGAAGACCGGTACAGGCTCCGACGAGAAATCGGAGTGACGGGGCGGCATAGACAATGCCGAATAACGATACAGAGTTTGGAGACGGAACAACGGTATGAGTATTAAGAGCATTGAGCGACGCTTGTGCAGCTCATTTTACGATATGGCATGGCTGAACCTTTCCGCGGGGATCGAAAATCTTCCGGAGATCGCTCCGGATGAGGCAGGCTTCGGGACACTCTCGGAGAGCTTCCGAAAGCAGTTTCTTGCTGAAGGACGGGCGCTCACGGAGGCGCTGGTGTCGGGAGATCAGGAGGAGGTTTTCGCCGGTACGGAGAAACTCCTCGGGCTGCGGACGTCGATCGCCGGGGTCGCGGAGGAACTGACCAGATACCGCGCAGAGGGAAGACTTCTCAGAAATGTTCTGCTGCGGCGCGAGGCCGTAGGGCTGTCTGCGGGACCGGTCAATGTCGAGGATGAGGTTCGTGAGCTTCTCGGGAAAATGTTCTCGAGCGACGATCCGATGATCACAAACCTGAGGATCCGCTCGATGGTGGCGGCTTTTCCGGCGCGCATGACGAGGTCGAGCTTTTATGACCGGATCGCCGGATATCTCTCCCTGTACAACGGACAGGAGGACAGCGACGGACTGGATGCGTTTGTATACCGCCTGCGCAGCGCGGCTGCGATCCGGAGTGACGCGGCAGAGGAATCCGCGAAGACGGAAACAGCTTTCCTTGATCCGCTGCTTCAGCCCGCGAGGGATGCGGTGTGTGCCGCCGTCGCCGACAGCGATGTGACGGTCATCAGAACACCGGAGGAGATCACGGCGATTGCCGACCGGCTCGGCGCAACCAACGCCGGGATCGACACGGCGATCGGAGAACTGGAGAGCATCACGAGATGCATCAACGCTTTGGCAGCCATCGGTCTGCTGAGCGGAATGGAACCCAATCCGGAGGAGAATTCCTCCGTTGTCGGAGATGTGCGTCCCGCGGTTGCCGCGCAGCTTGACAGGGCTGCTGGCGAGACGGCGGATACCATGGAATATGAGCGCGTGACGGAGCGTGCCCACGCGGCGATGGAGACGTATTTTGAGCCGTTGTCAGTGCTCATGGAGACGGAGACGGGACGGCTGCAGGCAGAGATCGACAAGATGGACGATGAGTCGGCAGAGGCTTATATCCCGGTGATGAAGGCGGCGCGCCTTATGTCAACATCGGCATTTGCCTCGCTGGAACATACACCCGCGGTGCCGGTTACGCCAGAGAGAGTGGACGGCTGCCGCGATGAGCTGAACCGGGAGTTCGATCAGTGCTTCTCGGGACAGCCGAAGGCAATGGTGCGGGAGATCATGGCGGCGGTTCTTGCCGAGCTGCCGGTCTGGTTTGACAACCGTACCGAGGTAATGGAATACATGCTGCAGTCGCTGCGCGGTTGCCGCACGGACGGAGAGCGACGCTTTGCCGTCCGGCTGCTGCGGGCAGCACTGTGATCGGGAGAGATATGCTGAAACTGGCTAAGAAAATCCAATCGATTCCGGACGAGTCACAGGAGCTCGGTGCCATGATCCGCGCTGTGAGAAAGAGCAGAGGCGGAGACGGAGTGTACTGTGTGATGCGGTCGGAAGCCACGCAGGGACTGATGGAGATCACTCCGCTGATCTATGCGCGGATGGAGGCAAAGCAGCATGATATCGAAGTCATCGGACTTGCGCGCAGCAAGGCGCACGCGATGGAACTAGTGCGGCTGATGGTCGACGAGATGGCGAGGAACGGTGAATTTTCCGCGCAGTGAGACTGAACAGGAACCTCTGCGGAGGGAAGAGCCGGATGCAGCGAATGCATCGGATACAGATCAGGAAAGCAGGAGGCAGGGATGGGAGTTGTATTGCTGATTTTGAAAATCCTCGGAATCACGATCCTGTGCATCCTCGGGCTCGTGCTTCTGATCCTTGCGCTGGTGCTGTTCGTGCCGATCCGCTATCGCGCGGAGGGCAGCATCGAGTCGAAGGAGAAACACGCCGGAATTGTTAATGTACACTGGCTTCTGCACGCGATTGATGTGAAGATCATTGACGATCCCGAAACAAAGACAATATCCAAACGGATCCGCATCCTCGGGCTGTTCGGTAAGAAGATGGACTCGGTGATCTTCCCTTCCGCGAAGGATGACGACGAGGAAGACACGGAAAATGAGGAGACCGAAGCGGGCGGTGACACGAAGCCGGAGGAAACCGCGATAAGCGGCGAGGCGAAACCGGAGGAGAGCACCGCTGCTGGCGAGACGGAATCTGCGGGGGACGGGAACGAAGGCGCTGCCGGGAAGCCGGAGCAGAAGGAAGAAAGCGCTTTGCAGGTTCATAAGCCGGAGCACAAGGAAGACGTTGTTGTCCAGGCTGACAAGCCGGAGAAGCCGGCGGAAGACAAAAAAGAAGAGTCGGGAAGCAAGCCCGCGGAGAACAAAGAAGACGAAGCGGGAAGCAAGCCCGCAGAAGGTAAAGAGGACGAGCCGGAAGGCGATACCGCGAAGGACGAGGAGGTCGCCGGCGGCAAGCCGAAGAAACGCTCCATCGGTGAGCGGATCGAGGATCTGAAGGAAACGGTTTCCTGCGTGCTGGAGCTGTTCTCCAGGCGCAAGGACCTGTTGAAGGAGTATCTGACCAAGAAGTCCACGAAGGCAGCGGTCGGCAAGCTCTGGAAGACGGCGCTGTGGCTTTTGAAGACGATCGCGCCGAGAAAGGGACATGCCGAGGTAACCTTCGGGCTGAAGGATCCCGAGATGACCGGAAAGGCATTTGCCGCAGCCGCCGCACTGTACCCGTGGTACGGACGCCATATCGACCTGTACCCTGATTTTACGCAGGAGAAGATCGAGGGCAAAGGCAGCGTACGCGGAAGGCTCCGCCTTTGGGGCGTGGCAATCCGCGCACTGAGCATTCTGTTTGACAAGAACATCAAGAAGGTTCGCAGGGAGTTCGAAAAGGTCAAGGACAAGATGACGAGCACACCGGCGGAGATCAAGAAGATCATAAAGAAGGAAGACGCGGCGTAGGCCGCATGCGGGGATACGGAAACCCAATACTATTACAGCGGCGGCCGGAAATGCAGGAGGCCCGCGGAAAAGGAGAGAAACATGGCAGATGTGAATTTCAAGGAGACAGTACAGAACCTGTTGAACGGGATGGAGGGCTTTGTCTCCACGAAGAGCGTTGTCGGAGACGCAAAGGTTTTGGAGGACGGAACCGTGATCATTCCGTTGGTGGATGTATCCTTCGCCGTGGGCGCCGGCGCTTTCAACAAAGAGGCGAAGAACCGCGCGACAGGCGCAATGGGAGGCAAGATGTCCCCCTGTGCTGTACTGATCATCCGCGACGGCAACACGCGTCTTGTCAGCATCAAGGATCAGGACACGATGTCCCGCATCTTCGAGATGCTGCCCGATGTGGCGGAGCGTGTCAAGGGCATGATCGGCAAGAAGAAAAAGGATGACGAGGTGCCCGAGGAGACGATCAACGAGATCGCAGAGGAGCTTCTCAAGGAAGGCGAGGAGAAATAACTCCTTCGCTTTTCGCAAATGACTGACAGCAGAATTGTTTTGGGAATGCCGGCTCGATCCGGCATTTTCCGATTATACGGAGATCATCGCAGTTGTCGAATGATTATGGGAGATATGCCATGAGAGAGATCTGCAGCCCGGATTCGCTGCTGACGAAGCTGCTGCCGCCGGTAAAACCCGAACCCGGTGTCGTGTATGTGCCGTCGCAGTTTGCCCTGCGGTTTGAGCACAACGGCAGAAAGTATGTGTTCCACACGATGTTGAAACAGTGCGTCGAGGCAGAGGTGCCAAAGAAGGCTTCGGCAGGCGAGGGCTTTGACGAGCTGATCCGCGGTCATTTCCTCGTGCCGGAGTGCAAGGACGAGTGCGCCTACTACAACTCGGTGTCCGCTCTGGTGCGCGCATACACGAAGAAAACCGGCAATCGCGGGTTCACCATTCTGCCGACGTACGGCTGTAACGCCCGCTGTATCTATTGCTACGAGGAGGGCATGAAGCAGGTGTCCATGACGCCCGAGACGGTGGAGCAGACGATCCGCTTTATCATCGAAACGCACATCGGCAATACGGTGAAGCTGACGTGGTTCGGGGGCGAGCCGCTGCTGCGCCCGGACATCATCGACAGGATCTGCGAAGGGATGCGGGAAGCCGGCATCGATTATTATTCCACCATGATCACCAACGGCAGTCTGATCACGGAGGAGATCATCCGGAAAATGAAAACGGACTGGAAGCTTCGGAACATTCAGGTGTCTATGGACGGAGCGGAGGAGGAGTACATTTTTCGAAAGAAATATGTCAATTATAAGGATTACTACCATTCCGTTATGGAGGCAATCAGCCGCATGTCGGAGGAGGGAATCCGCGTCTCGATCCGCTGCAACGTCGATGAGAACAACATTGACGGCGTGGAACGGTTCTTAACCGACCTGAACAGCGGGATCGCAAATAAGGAACATGTGAGTATGTACGCGGCGCCGCTCAACAATGTGCGCTTGGGTGAGGACGACCTGTCGGTATGGAAGAAGATCGTGGAATTCGCGGAACGGAACACGTCTTCGGAAATCAAGCCGGGAGGACTGATCGGACTTCGTCGGAAGTTCCGGATCAGCCATTGTATGGCGGACGGCAACGGCGTGGTGATCACCCCGGACGGAAGTCTGTTTCCCTGCGAGCATTGTTCCCCGGACAGCCGGTTCGGCGATGTTTGGAACGGTGCGACGGAGCCGTCTGTCAGAAGTTAATTCTGCCGGGCGGACCGGACCGCGGAGCGCTGCAGAAAATGCATGTTTCTGCCGGACTGCACTTCGTTTTCCAACTGCCCGATACACGACACCCACTGCCGGGAGATGCGGGAACTGGTCAACCTGAGCGCGCTCCGGGCCCTGGTGGATCGCGCCGATGAACAGGAGTCAGCGGAGGATGGAGACGCATACTGCTGATTGGCTTTCGCGGAGGACAGAAAGCCTTTCAGCGCACGAAAGCAATTTGTGTCGGAAAATGAATGATTTTACAGAAATTGTTTGATTATTCCACCGTAATGATGTATCATAGTATCGTTAAGGATACGGATGATGAACGGAGGGAACATCGATGAGATTGAAGGACAACATCCTCACTCATGAGATCGATGGAACGCAGTTCCTTGTACCTGTCGGCGCTGAGGCTTTCAAGGGCATCGTGAGAAGCAACTCTTCAGCTGCTTTTATCGTGAATTGCCTGAAGGAAGAGGTCACACGAGATCAGATCGTTGATGCGATGTGTGACGAGTACGATGCGCCGCGTGAGGTGCTTTCTGCGGATGTCGATGAAGTACTGGATAAACTCCGTTCCATCGGAGCATTGACGGAAGAACAATAAACTTCAAAAAGGAGAACCCGGAACATGAAAGAGTATGTGAAAGCAGAGCTGGAGTTGATCGACATTGAGACTGAGAACGCTATTCTGACTTCCTGCGGCGATGCAGACTGCGGTCAGGACACATCCAGTTGCGATGATACTTATGATCCGACCAACCAGGCAGCAGGCTGATACACGTGTCCAGATCGTTTGAAGAGTATCTTGCCGAGGAAGGCAAGCTTGTTTACAAGACCCGCGGCGTAAGCATGGAGCCGATGCTGCGGCAGAACCGGGATCTCGTTGTCATCGAGGTTCCGGACGGAAGACTGAAGCGCTATGATGTTGCGTTCTACAGACGACGCGAAGCGTATGTGTTGCATCGTGTGATCCGCGTCACGGAGGATGGTTACCGGATCCGCGGGGACAACACCTACAGCATTGAGATTGTCCCGGAGAGCGACATCATCGGAGTTCTGACCGGCTTCTGCCGAAAAGGGAAAGAGTACACGACCGATAATCGGGCATATCGTCGATATGTCCGATTTTGGTGTGCAATTTACCCACTCCGGGCGATGTGGGTGCGATGCCGAAGGCTTGGAGGAAAGATTTTGCGAAAACTCGGACTGCGCCGATGATCCCCGCGGGGACAATCGCAGCGGACAGGTGCGGTGACGTAGGCGCAAGACCGGGACGAACGGAAAAGCGAAGACACGGAAGCGTGGCAGGTTGAGGAAATCGTTGAAATGTTGATTTACGGATCGGAGCGAAGCTGATGGCACAGGAGACACAAAAAGAGGTTTTAACCGCGCAGAGTCAGGTTGTAAAAGACCTGACGTATCTCGTGGGCTGCGCAGTGAACAGCCGAATCCCGGAGAAAGCGCGCATAGAAGCGATGGATACGGAAGCGGTGCTCAGGCTGGCAACCCGCCATTCCCTGGCAGCTGCGGCAGCGATGGCGCTGGAAAGCGGCGGATACAAGTCGAAGGAGACAGGAACGAAGATCATCAAGGCGGTTCGCAGAACAGCCTTCTTTGAGTCCGAGTGGGAGATCATCAAAAAGAAACTGGAGGAGGCCGGGATCTGGTACATGCCTCTGAAGGGAGCGATACTCAAATCCCTCTATCCCCAGTACGGCATGCGTGAGATGTCGGACTACGACATTCTCTTTGATGTGTCGCGGAAGGAGAATATGCGAACCATCATGGAGAGCCTCGGGTATACGACCATCGAGTACGGATTGAGCAACCATGATGCGTACCAAAAGCCGCCTGTGATGAGATTTGAAATGCACAGGGATCTGTTCGATCCATTTCATGATGAGATCAAAAAGGTGTGCACATACTATCAGAACGTCGGAGAGAAACTGTTGGGTGACGGGTTTGAGAAGCATTTTTCGGACGAAGATTTCTATCTCCATCTGGTAGCGCACGAGTACAAGCATTATCTCAGCGCAGGAACGGGGATTCGGTCACTGCTGGATACCTACGTGTTTCTGACGCACAGAACCCTGAATTTTGATTATATCTCGGAAGAAACGCGGAAAATGGGCTGCGAGGAGTATGAGCGGATCAATCGCGAGCTGGCCTTCCAGTTGTTCGGCGACCGGGAGATGACCCCGGAGGGGGAGAAAATGTTAACCTACATCGTTTCCTCCGGGACTTATGGTACACGGATGCAGAAAGTGCAAAACAAAATGAAACGGAAAGGTTGGGGCAAAATCCGCTACATGCTGGACCGATTCCTCGTGCCGGTCAGCAAAAAAAACAGCGCCTACGATGCCTTTTCCCGTCAGTATCCGACATTTTACCGTCATAAGATCCTGTTGCCGCTGCTTCCTTTCTACCGCACGGCCAAGGCAATCCGCAGCGGGCGCTTCCGCGGAGAATTCAACGCGATCCGGGAAGCCGGGGAGAACGGAGTCGAGCCGAAAGAGAGCGGGGAGAAGAACACGAAAAAACAGGATTGAGGTCCTCCGGAGGTCTTCCTGAAATACAAATCAAGGCCTTTGTTGAATACGGATTAAGATTTTACGAAAAACATAAATTACGAAAAATAGTGCTTGCATTTTCCGAAGAAGTTTGTTATTATACTGCTGTTCGGTTTTTTGAAGTCTTTTTTCAAAAGGAGGTGTAATATCATGGCTAAGTGTGATATTTGCGATAAAGGCGCTCTGTTCGGAAGACAGATCAGCATTACGAGAAGTCAGGTTTCCGGACGTGCCAACAGAATGTGGAAGTCCAATGTGAAGTCGGTTCATGTAAAGGTGAACGGCGGAACGAAGAAGATGCATGTCTGCACCGCTTGCCTCAGAGCAGGTCTTGTTGAGCGTGCATGATCAACTGTGAATGATGGAAGAGTCCGATAAAGCGATTCTGTAAAGGATTGTTTTATCGGGCTCTTTTGTGTTGTGAGGAAGGTTATGCCGTTGCGGAGCGGCCGGCGGTATAGGACCGTCATGTTGCGTCAGAGGTGAACGGCAGAGGGAAAACGCGGTGAGCGGCAGAGGGCAAACGCGGCTTGCATTTTTCGCGCGACTGTACTATAATGAGCGGGGATTTGCGGGAGCAAGTCCTACAAAAACGTCTGCGGGCGCGAAGGGGAACGCGGCTACGGACGGGAAAGAGGTGTACCATGGACGGAAATTTAGAGACCAAGTATGGGGACGTTTATATTGATCTGGATGTGATCGCACAGTATGCGGGTTCCGCCGCTGTGGAGAATTTCGGTGTGGTCGGAATGTCGGCCGTGAGCATGAAGGACGGTCTGGCGAAGCTGCTCCGCAGAGAGAGCCTGAGCCACGGCGTTCAGGTGCAGATCGACGGGAATAAGCTCACGATCGATCTTCATATCATTGTATCTTACGGAATCAGCGTGGCGACAGTCTGCCAGAATCTGTGCGAGACGGTCAAGTACCGCGTGGAGGAATTTTCCGGATTGATCGTAGAGAAAATTAATGTCTATGTCGATGGAGTACGTGTGATCGACTGATGACTTGCCTTGCGTCGGAAGACCATGGCCGGCGCTGCCGCGTGACGGCGGAGGCAGAAGGAGGAACGTAAAGTGGCGTTGTTGACGGTGGATGCCGCACTGCTGCGCAAGATGTTTCTTGCGGGTGCGAAGAATCTGGAATCCAAGAAAGAGATTATTAACGAGTTAAATGTGTTCCCTGTGCCGGACGGTGATACCGGAACCAACATGACGCTGACGATCCTGTCGGCGGTCAAGGAGGTTCAGGCGGCCCAGGATCAGTCATCCATGAAGGCTCTCTCCAAGGCGATGTCCTCGGGCTCGCTGAAGGGCGCGAGAGGCAATTCGGGTGTTATCCTTTCCCAGTTGCTCCGTGGTTTTTCCAAGGTTGTCGGCAATTATGATCAGATTACGATCCCGATCGCAGCCGAGAGCTTCGCCAAGGCTGTTGACACGGCGTACAATGCCGTCATGAAGCCGAAGGAGGGCACGATCCTCACGGTTGCCCGCGCCGGAGCTGAGCGCGCGGCGGAGCTTGTCGGCGTGAGTGAGAATTTTGAGGACTTCACGACGCAGGTCGTGCAGCGCATGCAGGAAGCTCTTGATTATACTCCGGAGCTGTTGCCGGTTTTGAAGGAAGCCGGTGTGGTCGACAGCGGCGGACAGGGTCTCCTTGAGGTGATGCGCGGCGGTCTTGACTGCATGCTCGGCAAGGAAGTCGACCTCGATTTCGAGTCGGGCACGGAGACGAAGGAGGGCGGAAAGAGCGCAAAGGGCGCTGCTTCCGACACGATCTCCACTGCGGATATCAAGTTCGGCTACTGCACCGAGTTCATCATCAAACTGGAGAGAACGTTCTCCATGGCGGATGAGGCGGCATTTAAGGCATATCTGTCATCCATCGGCGATTCGCTCGTGTGCGTCGCGGACGATGATATTGTAAAAGTACATGTTCATACCAACGATCCCGGTCTTGCAATCCAGAAGGCGCTGACCTTCGGACAGCTGACCCGGATGAAGATCGACAACATGCGCGAAGAGCACAATGAGCGCGTGATCATGAGCGAGGAGAAGGCGGCAGCAGAGGCAAAGGAGCCTGCGAAGGATGAACCGCGCAAGCAGTACGGCTTTGTGGCGGTTTCCGTAGGCGAGGGCATGAATGCTATCTTCCGTGAACTCGGCGTAGACTGCATAATCGAGGGCGGTCAGACGATGAACCCGAGCACGGAGGACATGCTCACCGCGGTTGCCAAGGTCAACGCGGACCATGTGTTCATTCTTCCGAACAATAAGAATATTATCCTTGCGGCCGATCAGGCAAAGTACCTCGAGAAGGAGAAGGAGATCATCGTGATCCCGACCAAGACGGTACCGCAGGGTATCAGCGCGGTGATCGCGTTCAACCCGGAGCTGTCGGCGGAGGAGAACCTCGAATCCATGAAGGAAGCCCTCGGCTATGTCAAGAGCGGTCAGGTGACGTACGCGGTGCGCGATACGAGCATCGACGGGCATGAGATCCACGAGTCCGACATCATGGGTATTTCCGACAAGGGTATTGTCGCTGTCGGAAAGAACATCGAGGACACGACGCTGGAGATGATCGAGACGATGGTGGACGAGGAGTCGGGCCTTCTCAGCATCTACTACGGAAGCGATATCACGGAGGAGGATGCGCAGGGTCTTGCGGATCGGTTCTCCGAGAAGTTCCCTCTGGTTGATGTGGAGATCCACAGCGGCGGACAGCCGATCTACTACTATGTAGTTTCAGTGG